>CALREC010000014.1 GCA_943355085.1 Candidatus Altimarinota bacterium | reverse complement strand
AATACCAACTCTTACTTCATCAGACAGTTCTGATAGCGTAGTTATTGTATAGACGCGAGCCTGAGTAGATGATTGTACTTCTTGAGTTAAATTTTCAGCTAACCATTCTCATTCAATTCAATTAGCATCCATCATTCATGTTTGAAAATTTCATTGAGCTCATTCTCAATTTTTCATTCTTCTCATTGTCTCACGAGCGATGAGAGAAGTAATAGCTCATGGCGTAATTCAATATTGCTGCGATAGAGACCCGCGCATAATATCTCTTTCTTGTTTCGTTCAGGATAAAAACATGCGTGTAAAAATATCTGTTTTTTCTGTCAATGAAAGTTCAGATCATTTACGAAGAGTTGGTGAATTCATAGTACTAGTTACGAATAAATTTATCATAACTATACCATATAAATCATATTTTTGCAAAATTCTTAAAAAACCACTCCCAGATTGCTCTAGGAGTGGTTTAAAATTTATCTGGTGGGCCCACCTGGGATTGAACCAGGGACCAATCGGTTATGAGCCGACTGCTCTAACCACTGAGCTATAGGCCCATCTAGGGATTCTTTTTTCTTTCGTAAAAACTCCAGAAAAACTCCTTGTGACTGAAAGCCAAATCGTTGGCTTTTCCCCCGACTCATTCTTCGTCGGTGTCACTACGGCTTCGAATCCACATCTTCGAAATACATTACCAATTTTCCAGAAAATACTTTTCTAAAAAATCGATAATCAATGGCGGTGGATGAGGGATTCGAACCCTCGCGACACCTTACGGCGTCCTACAGGTTTAGCAAACCCGCCTCTTCAGCCACTTGAGTAACCCACCGTACAAAAATTACTGATTACTAATTACACATTAAGTAACCATTAACCAGTAAATATTTATTATTATAATGGCGGAGGAACAGAGATTCGAACTCTGGAGGACTCACATCCTGCCGGTTTTCAAGACCGGTGCAATCGACCACTCTGCCATCCCTCCGCAGTAGCTTTTTTATCGAAGCGCCAGCATTGTATGGAAAAAGAGTGTATTGTCAAAAAATTTTTGGAAAGAAGTTGCTTGCTTTTAGGTGTTTTTTTCATATTATCTCTTTCGTCGAATCTACGAAGACTAAAAGTCGGTATTATATATCTTCAAATCATACAATAATGAGCCAATTAAATGAACCGGGAGAGATCATGCGCTTGCAAAAATATATGAGTCAGGCAGGTGTTTGTTCGCGAAGAAAAGCAGAAGAATATATAACACGCTGACTTGTTTTGGTGAATGGTGAAAAAGCAACACTAGGGATGTCAGTGAATCCTGAGATAGATGAGATTATCATCAATGACAAGGTGGTCGAAGAGAGGAGCGAACTCGTATACTATAAGCTCAATAAACCCCGCGATATAATCACCACCTGTAAACAAGACGGTGAATCCTCTATCCTCGATGTGGTAGATATACCTGAGAGAGTTTTTCCTATTGGACGATTGGACAAAGAAACGACCGGACTCATACTTTTGACCAATGACGGACGACTCTCGAACTTTCTCATGCATCCTCGCTACGAACATGAAAAAGAATATGCAGTTGAGGTATATGGTCGTATTGAGGATGATGCCCTAGAAGATATGAGATGTGGTGTGATGGTTCTTGGAAAAATGACAAAACCAGCAGAGATCAATAGACTGAGTTCCTGAAAATTTGCTATCGTACTTACCGAAGGTCGCAATCGACAGATTCGTCGTATGGTCGAAGCGGTTGGTCATACAGTCAAAAAACTTAAGCGTATACGTATAGAAAATATCTTACTCGGGGATCTTGAAGAGGGTGAGTATAAGGCACTCAATACGACTGAATTACAGGGTTTATTTAAAAAACTTGGTATATAAACTATGAAAAAACAGATATATCTTTTGGTTCTTTTTATCATATTTCTTTCAAGTTTTGCATCGGTATTACTTCTATATTTTTATATGAATATAGAAAGCAATATGCTTGTCGGACTTGCTATTATGTGAATTGCATGTTTTCTGGCCGGAAGTTCATTTTTGGCTCTTTGAATATATCTATTTAAAAATCTGTATCATAGAGGCGAGGTATATGTCTATACTATCCACTCTTCACTCAGACAATGAGTCCTTATGACTGCTGGGTTTATGGGGCTTGTGACTTTTTATTCTCTTGGTGTACTTAACCTAAAAACAGGGGCATTACTTATTGTCATAATTATGCTTTTTGAGCTTATGATACAGAGTGTATCAGAAAATTAGATACATATTTTTATGGAAGAGTATATTAAAAATGTGACAAAGATAATATTTTTAATATACTCGAGAAACTATTTGTAAGTATTTATTTACAACAATATTCTTATAATATGGATACTATTCTTCCTTTTCTTGAAACAGCGCGTGTTTTTATCGTACAAACTTTTTCCATGATCTCCACCAATATGAGTATAGATCTTGGAATCAAATTGGTTCTTGGATACTTTTTCATCATTTGGGCAGCATTTATTATCTGGGTTATCAAAGACGTTACAAATCGTACGACCAATATACTCGTTCAGACACTTGCTATTTTTATTATATTATTTTTCACTCCGATTTTCGGACTCCCCATATATCTACTCATACGACCTCGTACAACCTTGTTCGAGCAGTACTATGAGCAAGAAGAGGCAGAAGAAACGGTTGATGAGTGAGAGGAATTCTATCATTGTCCCGGATGTAATCATAAAGTATCAAAAGACTTTCGATTTTGTCCGAAGTGTACCCTGGAACTTACAGTTTCCTGTCCATCCTGTAAAAAAAAGATACATACGGATTGGGCACTTTGTCCATATTGTGGAGAGAAAGATATCATCTCAGAAGTGAAAGAAAAGAGCACAGAAGCTGAAACAAAACCAGTATTATCGATACAACAAGATCATATTGTAGAAGAAATAGCACAAGATGAGAAGCTTGCAATGGATCCAAAAGAGACGATCAAGAGCATAGAGTCATAAAAACGTTTCAAAACACTTTTGGATTTCCCCCTCTTTTTTCTACAATTTGTAGTACTTATTTATTGTCTTCTCTTCTCTATACAACAAATGAAAAAAATTACCAACACCACTCCCAAAACATATAAAGGATTCACCCTTGTTGAGCTTATCGTCGTCATCACTATACTCGTCATCCTCGGAACCATAGGCTTTGTTCAACTTGGATCTTTCGCGGGCGGAGCCCGTGATAGCTCTCGAGTATCCGACCTTACCAATATATCCAAAGGTCTCGATATTACCATGATTAAAACTGGAGCCTACCCAAATCCCGATAATAGTTTCACTGTTACCTGCTCCGGAGGAGCTCTCTGGACTCAGTGAACGATCGGAGACTCTATCGTCTCTCTTCTTGGTGCCGGAGGAGTCAAACTCTCCAAGAAACCCACCGATCCTCTGTTTTCCGCCAAAGAATATACCTACTCCAAGCTCACCTATGGCAATATCTATGAACTCAAAGTTGATTGGGAAGGGGACAGCGTTGTCTCTCATACTCCATCAAACTCTTCTCTCACAATTAATATCAGCTCAATTTAGTGTATCTCCTTTGTTAAGATCGTATGTTCCAATATCTATAGAAAGTGGTCGCTTTCATTATAGAATATATTAACAGCCTATTTCTTTTGCATATACATAAAAATTATGCTAGAATACGAGAAATGACCATATCGGATTTTATCCATGAGTATACTTTGATAATTTTATTCACGATATATTAATACTTATAGAATTTGAATACTTCTGGACATTAATCTTGTTCTTTGTATCGGAGGAATTACTTATGATCAACGAATGTTTTAGATGTTTCATAGAAATTATATCACCCCATTAATTTATATATAATATACCAACTATGTTCGAGAACAACATAATAGAAGCAGAATGAAAAGATAATAAGAGTGAGAATATCATATTAAAGTCTATCTTTTCAAATGAAAAGGTTATCGAAAATCTTTTGGATATCTATGATTTTTTGGAAAAAAAAGAAACAGTTACCATCTTTCCTGAGAATAATTTCTTTTCTAACTTTTATAAAAAGTGATGTTTTATAAAAGAATCATTCATATGAGATAGACAAAAACAAGAATTACTCCTCATGTTTTTTTGAGATCAGTCTTTTTGAAGAGAAGAACTTCAGAAGAAACTCTTGGCTTGCGTAGAGGATATGGAGACATTTCGAGAATGAGATATTGAAAAGAAAGGATTTATTCTTTTTTTCATAGAGGCAATCGTAGCCGAAAAAATAAACATAGGTGATGAATATCATGCTTTATTTGAGCAAGCAAAATCAGACACTATAGTCCTCATAGATCTGATTTATAATATTGTTATTGAAGGATTGAATGAGATAAGGGCAGAGATTAAAGTATTGCTGGATTCTTATGATCATTTTTCTAATAGATTCATGTCGCATAATGCCAACTATCTTTCCGATGATGAGCTGAGTATTTTTCAAGAACGTTTCAAAGAAGTTTTCATGAATTTATTTATCTATATTACCCTCCAAAAGGAGATACAATCTCAGATACAGGAGATTAATATTCGGCTTGAAAATAGAGTTATTCTCGATTAGTGGTTAAAAAATTAAGGATATTCCGAGTTTATCGGAAGTGGAAAAACATAGAAGACGGATGTAAGTCTTCTCTCAATTTTCATTCTCAAGATAATAGACGAGCAAGTTTATTGAATTCTCTAGTGTGAGTAAAAAATCATGGAGCTCATACTGGTTCTTTCGGTCATGTATTGTGTAATTCAGGGTTCATAGGTGGGATTGTTAAGCCAAGAAATATATGATATATCTGAGACTTAAGAAATCTCATTTACATCTATCTTTTCGATAATTATTTGATCCTATGAGAATGGCACTATTAAGCCATAACTCAGTATTATGAATTTTAGTAAAAATTTTAGCCTACTTTTATGGTCTGTTTTGCTCTTTGTAGTCTCATCTCTGAGTTTTTTCAGCTGGTCGGATTTGAGTGGGACGATACAGAGAAAGCTGTCAGTTAAGATTAGACTTTGGGTGCTAAATTGAAAATTCTAAAGGGATTTTAGTAGACTTCGAAAAAAGATGCTACAAGACCATATGAAACCATTTTTCTGGAATGAATTTTATCTATCAGATTGATATGGAAAAGACAAGAAGAAACTTTTACGAACTGAGCTTAAAATCCCATTATCATCTAAAACGTAGTAGTGATATTTTTCAATAGCACTCGTCTGTCTTCGGGAAACTTTATATTTTCTGTATAGGCGACTATTTTTTGAAATATACAATATGCATTATCAGAACTCCAGAAAAATCCGTTTCCTTCAAATTTCATCGGGTTAAATTCTCGAAGCATGCCGGAGAAAACATTATTTTCAGGCATAATAGGAACAATCCCAGCCCGCATATATTGAATTACATCAACTCAATCATGTTCGTTATCAAAGACAAAAAAATCAAATCCCACGAGTTCATTTTGAGACACTTTTTTTATATTCACAATATTGGGAATATCCACAGGCTCATCTCCTATAACTAAGGCCCCGAGTCCTATAGCAGAAATACCGTTCATTATAAATTTCCGCTTTTCTAAATCTCCGATGGCAATGATGCCAAGAGAACCAATTGTCTTTGGAAAAGCATACATAGATTGCAGATTTTTTTTCGCCATTTGTTTGATTTCTCGGATAGAAGTCTTCCCGGTGGTTGTTTCCATGAGTTATATTTTTATTTGATAAGAAGGGTTGATTTTTCCCTGATATCTATATACTACCACAACTCAGGAGAAATCTCCAAATATTTCAGTTTATTTTCACTTGACGGTTTTTTGTACTGAGTTTTAAGTGCAAAACCCTCATTTTTATAATCTCTCTCATTATGTCCAAAGATTTTTGGAAAAATCTTGCTTTAAAAGGTCCTATATCAACTCTTGCGCCTATGGATGGCTACTGCGATTCCCCATATCGACAGATTGTGAAAAAAGTAGCACCGGAAACTATCTGTTTTTCTGAGTTTTATAGTGCAGATGGACTTGTGCACAGTAAACAACTTCAGCAATCAGCCCTTTCTCATAATATTCTCGAGAAACCACTTATCATACAGATTTTTGGAAAAGATCCAGAGATGTTCCGAAAAGCAGCTATTCTTATAGAACAAGCAGGTGCTGCCTGAGTTGATGTCAACATGGGATGTCCTGCTAAAAAAGTTGTAAAGAGTGGACATGGATCAAGTCTTATGATCCATACCGATACCGCATTTCGTATCATAGAAGAGATGAGCAAGGCAGTCAAGATACCTATTTCTGTGAAAACACGCTTGGGGTGGACCGGTTGGGAAGAACACCTGATTCCTTTTGCACAAGGTCTTGAGAATGCAGGAGCCAATCTTATAAGCGTACATGGACGGACCTACCAACAGGCTTTCAGTGGAAAAGCTGACTGGACTGGCATTTATGAGCTCAAAAAACACCTCACGATTCCAGTGATTGGAAATGGTGATGTATTGGATTATGATGATGGACTAAAAAAACTTGGAAACCTGAGTGGATTTATGATCGGGAGGGGGAGCTTCGGTAACCCTTGGTGTTTTCTTCCGGGAGGATATATTCCGACCCTATCTGAAATATTGACAATTATGCACGAACATTGACAATTACTCGTAGAACATAAAGGACGAAAAGGTATTCTTGAAAGTCGCAAACATCTTGTGCAGTATTTGCATGGATTTGCGTGAGTCAAAGAGTATCGAAAATCGTTAGTATCTGTCGAAAGTGTCGAAGATATAGATATGGTACTCGCGCGTATACGTCATGAACATAGTAATCTTTTAAATGTTAAATTAGAGCGAGGAAAGGAAGCGATGATAGATACATGGACAGATGAGGGAGCCTGCGGACTGTAATTAAAAATACCATCTTCTTCGTTTCTGTGTTTCAGTCTTTGAGTGTACAAGAAGTGTATGGTGCAAAATTCAAGCTTTGTTCTAGAGACTCCCTTTAGTTGGCCGATTTTTTCTGAAGCCTTTTCCGTTTTTGATGATATTTATTCAAATATTTCAAGCATCTGATCCAAAACCTCCGTATTCTTAAGACCATTTCCCAAGTAACTCCATCGCATAATATCTAGGAAATTATGATTCTTTATATCTTGATGAAATGGATTCTTTTGAATCTCAAAATGAAGGTGTATATTTTTGTAATGTTTCTCAGGGACCCCACTTACCCCTATATTTCAAATGTATTCTCATTTCTTAACACTTGTTCCGACGGTGATACTCGGAGATATTTTTGATAGATGAGAATAAAATACCACATTTCCATCCATGGTTTGTAGCCATATTTGATTGCCCCGAAATATATCCAAGTTAGTGAGTTTATCATCATCTGAAAGATCTCATTTTTTAAGTATATTGAAATATCCCCAATTCCAATCATCTACTATTCGTATGATTTTTCCTTTGGAAAGAGCTTGCACGGGTGTTCCATGGGGTGCCATAATATCCCAGCCATGATGCACGCCATCAGTCGTATCCATACGGTATCCGCGATTTGCACCAGGAATCAGTATGTCTTTGTTTGGCAGACTGTAGCCACCTACGGGGGATATATACTTTGCATCTAGACGATCCACAAGGATACTCTGAGCCAAATCACTTTGAGTTTCTGTAGAGGCTTTTCTATAGAGGGCTTGTATGCGTTGTAATTTTTCGACGATAGTCGTGTCTTTTCTCTCGCTCCCCATATTTGGTAATGCTCTCATGAGAGCAAGGAGCTCAGTACTACTGGTGTTCACAAACTCTGTGGTTATTGTGTCTATAGATTTGAGAGGAAGTGTATAGTTCGTGTCTGTAAATATATATTCAGAGTCACCTACCCGGATACCTTGGTCTTCACAAGGTGTTGTAAAGTATACTTGTATCACAGAAAGTATTTTTCCGTTGGAGTCTCCTTTACTGTAGAGTGTTGATTCTCTATGTTCACACTTTGTTATTATGTGAAGGTTTTTCCGCTCCCGAGGAGCGCTTATGATGAGAACCGTACTATTGAGCTTGGTAGTTCATGGAACAATAAGCGGATTCAGATTTGCACGAATCTGTATAGATCCGCTCGATGAATGATATATATCTGTAGAATAGAGTGTAGCTGGAATGGCTAATAGAATGGGCAAAATACTTATTCTCATAAAGTTGTTCACGTTGTATGGAAAGCTAGATTATAAATTATTATTACATCTTTTCAGGCATCTCTATGGCTAGGAGCTCAAATCACTTTTTGAGAGTCTCGGCAACTTTCTCGATGAGTGCGAGGCGGAAACTGCGCAGATTCACATCCTGTTCTTCGAGGATTTTCGGAGTATGCACATAGAATGCATTGAATTCGACTGCAAGTTCATAGCAGTAGTTTGCCAGGATATGTGGTTTATATTTTGTAGCACTATCGAGAATGGCTTTATCGAAGAAAGAAAGTCGGCGGAGGCAGGCTCGATCATATTCGGAAAGAGTAAGTTTTTCGGATTCAAAGGCGTGAATTTCGCCGGCTTTTTCTACGATATTTTTTGCACGGACGTATGAGTACTGGATATATGGTCCACTGTTTCCCTCAAACGAGAGCGCCTTGTCCCAGTCGAAGGTGATATCTTTTTCACGATCCTGTGCGAGATAGGAGTACTTGATAGCTCCGATGGAGATAGACTGGATATCAGTATCTGAGAGGGATTGTCCCTTTTCTTCTATAATTGCTTTAGTTCTACTAAATCCCTCGTCAATGAGATCCTGAAGACGGATGATGATGCCTTTTCTCGTCGACATGGCTCCTTCTTTGAGCCTGATGTATCCATTTGAAACATGAAATAGATCGACATTTTTAAGGAGGTCTGGCCAGGCTTGTTTTGCTATCCAAAAACATTGTTTAAAATGGAGTTGTTGGCGAATGTCTGTACAGATAAAAATTTTTGCAGGATTCCATCCATTTGTCATACGGTACTTAGTTGCTGCAAGATCAGAGGCTAAATATCCATGTGTTCCATCCCGCTTTGCAAGCACACAAGATGATATTTTAGTTGCTTCAGGAAATACCACGCCAACAGAACCGTCTTCATTCTGAGTGGCAATCCCTTTTTCAACAAGCTCTTTCACGATAGACTTCATGTTGTATTTGAGATCAGGGTGAGATCCTATTTTGGGGAGAGGAAGGCCCTCGTAAAAACTTTCCCCGATTGCATAGTCAGCTTTTACTCCAAGCATTTTTATTATCTGGTCTG
>CALREC010000013.1 GCA_943355085.1 Candidatus Altimarinota bacterium | reverse complement strand
CATTGGCTTCATAGGGGAGTATATGAAAAAATTGAAGAAAATGAAGTACTATTTAAAACGAGTAACTCTCAGTAGCTGAGAAAGCTCTCAGTTAAGATTAGACTTTGGGTGCTAAATTGAAAATTCTAAAGGGATTTTAGTTATATATGTAGTGTTATTCTATTTTTTCGATTGGGGCAATTCCTAAGTGCATCTTTTTGATTCCCTTGCCAGCTGAAAAAGCGATTTCTCAGATTGTACCCGATATACTCACGATAGTTCAGAGTCCAAACTCCACATGACGAATACGTTCTCCGAGAGTAAATGTTGATGGGTCATTGGAAGTCACAGATCGCTTGATGGTACCGGTACCTTTTCCTGGTATCGGTACATCTTTTCCATGAACTGGAGTATCAAACGTTGGGTATGATGTGCCTGCGAGACCTCCGAAATAGTTTTTGACTTCTAGGACCTTAAGTTCGGTATATTCAGCTGGTATTTCTTTCAGAAACCGAGAGGCAGGATTGGCGCTGTAGTTTCCGAAGTTATAACGTTCACGAGCTCTGGTGATCGTGAGTGTACGCTTGGCGCGGGTCATGGCTACATACATGAGACGACGCTCTTCTTCAATCTCGCGCGGCTCCATGAGAGTTCGTGAATGAGGAAAAAGCCCCTCTTCTGCTCAGGCAATTATAACATTCTCAAACTCCAGTCCTTTGGCCGAGTGGATAGTCATCATGGAGACGAAGTTATTTTGCCCTGGCTGATCTCGGTCAGAGTCTGTGATGAGAGCAATATCCTCCAGGAATATCATGAGCGCTTCTGAAGTATCGAGCCCATCATAACGAGAAGCCATATTGGCAAACTCCTTCAAGTTTTCTTCTTTTGATTCCGACTCCGTTTCCCCATACTCATGTCGCAGATAGTCGATATACCCTGTTTGCTTGATAATATATTCCATAGTTTCCTTAACAGAATGCTCACGTAGATACAGGACACATTCGGCATAGAGCTTGCTAAAACCAGCGATTCCACGACGAGCTTGAGGAGTAAGCTCGTTCATCTCATCGATTCCCTCGGTCACCTCGTTAAATGGAGCGCGAAAATTATGTACATATTCAAGAAATGTTTCTACGCTCTTTTCTCCAATCTTACGACTTGGCACATTGATAATCCGCTTGAGACTCATAGTATCGAGCGGATTAAAAAGAAGGCGCATATAAGCAAGAATATCCTTTATCTCCTTGCGTTCATAAAACCGCACCCCTCCATAGATCTTGTACTGAATGCCTGCTCGAATAAGAGCCTCTTCTATGAGTCGAGATTGGCTGTTAGTACGATACAATATCACCCACTTACTGTAGTCAGCCCTTACCCCAGACTCCCCCCCCAGAGGGAGAAGGGGGTTTTTAGTCAGCTCTCTTATTCCCTCTCAATCTGAGAGGGGGTTGGAGTGAGGGCCTTTTATCTCCTTCACGATGAGTTCCGCTTCTTGCTTCTCGCTCAGTGCTTCGATGAGCTTAATCTTATCCCCTTCTGGATTATCGGTCCAGAGAGTCTTATCCAGTGCCTCTTTATTGCACTTGATGACTGCATTGGCTCAAGCAATAATAGTTTTGGTGGAACGATAGTTTTGTTCGAGCTTTACCACTACAGCACCGGGGAAATCTTTCTGAAATGAGAGGATGTTTTTGATATTGGCTCCGCGCCACCCATAGATACCTTGCCAGTCGTCTCCTACCACCGAGAGATTTCGAGATTTGCTCGCAAGCAGTTTAATGGTCTTGTACTGGATATCATTGGTATCCTGGTATTCATCGACAAATACATATTCATAGCGATTATGAAGACGCTCCAAAACTTCTGGAATCTGGAGGAGATCATGCGTCCGTAGAAGTATGTCATCAAAATCAAGAGCATTGTTTTCACGAAGGGCTTTTTCATAGTCTACGTAAATATCTCGAACCATAGAGCCGAAATAATTATTTACAATCGTGTCATATTTCGCTGCAGATAGTCCCTGATTTTTGGCCTGACTGATGGCACCTATAACTGCTCTCGGAGCGATTTCTTTCTCATCAAGATTACGTGCTCGTATGAGAGATTTTATGAGACGAAGCTTGTCATCCTCATCATAGATGACAAATTTGGGATCGTATCAGATATGCTCTATGAAGGATCTGAGAAAAAATATCCCAACCGAGTGAAATGTCCCAACGAGCGGAAAACCAGCCGATCTATATGGACTCATATTGGTTGTATCTCGACCAAGCTTTGTCCCGAGGCGCTCACGCATCTCCTTCGCAGCCTTATTTGTGAAGGTTACCGCGAGAATACTCTCTGGAGACACTCCTCGATCCTGGATCAGAGTTGCTATTCGCTCTGTCAGAGTGTGGGTCTTTCAGGCACCAGCACCAGCAAGTATGAGGAGTGGTCCAGTCAGATGATCAACAGCTAGTTGTTGAGAAGGATTCAGCATGAAGCAAATGAATATAATGACTAAATTTCAACGAGGATTGTATGTAAAAAGAATGAAAAAGGAAATGAATTACTGGTTTTTCCATAACTGACATAGTACATATGAGTCCAAAAGTATCCGGTTATAGATACGGACCTCAAGAATATACAGGATAAGACCTATGTTGAATCTCATAAGTATCTGGCAGTATTTGTTTCTCACGTACTACATATTTTATATGAAAGCCCCTCGGACAAGGGGCTTTCATATGAGGCAACTCGCGATGCTCTATGTATTATTTCTTATTGTCTACAAGACTTTTTATGGAAAACTTCTGACAATTAAGCTTTTCTACTACGCAGAAGAATTACTCCAGCAGCAATAAAGAGTGCAAGTGTCATAAGAATAAGTGACTCGGGTCCAGTTTTTACTGTTGTAAGCTTCTTTGGTTCTGGTTTAGTAGGCACTACTGGTTTTACAGGAACCACGGGAGTTACTGCGGCAGCAATATTTGCCGTATATGAAACACATTCAATATGTGTCTCTTTTTTTTGTTCATTTCCATCAGCATCCACATCATGATAACTGAGCGGAAATTTTAGAACTCCAATAACCTCACCTGTTTTTTTATCTGTAGAAGTGAGCGTATGGGAAGCTCCAAGTTCTGCTTCAAGAAACTTTATAGATTTACCAGCATCGAGCATAAATTCTTGCTTTCCTGTTCCAGTGACGCTGTCTGTCCATATCAACTGACTTCCATATTTCCAATATGCATTTGGATCTAGAGGATTCGTCACAAAAACTGTTCCAGGCGAGGTTGGCACCATTTCAGGCATAGTTTGCTCATCTTTGTAGATAAGTTGTTCATTTGTATTTTTATTGGTCCAAGAGTCGTAAAGACCGTTGATCTGATCACCAAGACCTAGAGCCTTTCACTCAAAACAAGTTGTACAGCTATTTGTGGTAAAATAATCAGCACTACAGGCAATTTCTTTATAATCACCAACCGAAGCAAAAGCCTGACTCGTTGTGAGTAATAAAATAATTCCAAGAAGACTTTTCGTATGCATAAAGCAGAAAGATTAATATATAAATAAGTGTAGTTACGCCCGTGATTGTATATTTTTTAACTTTTTTGTCAAAAAAATCTTTTCTTATGAAAGAAAATATATATACTACATACATACAATGATATTGCTGCAATAATTGTATACTCATATGTATTCACTATTTATAACTTCCTCCGCTATGTTACATACTGTATCATCTGATCTCGAAAAAGCCGAACAGCATCTCCATGATGAATTTGCAAAGCTCCAAGTAGGACGTGCTAATCCTGCTATAGTTGAAAGTATTACGGTCATGGCTTATGGTTCGGTTCAACCACTACGAAATGTTGCTTCTGTATCTACACTTGATGCGCAAACTATCTCCATTCAACCCTGGGACCGCTCAGTGCTTCGCGATATCTCCAAGGCTATCAATGATGCAAATATCGGACTCAATCCCCAGGACAATGGAGAGTCTGTATTAATTCGAATTCCGGCACTTACTGAGGAACGCCGCCGAGATCTCGTAAAAATTGCCAAAAAGCTTGCTGAAGATTGAAAAGTAGGAGTGCGCAATATTCGCCAGGATTATCTCAAGAAAATAAAAAACCAAGATGAAAGTGTCGGTGAGGATGTGGTCAAACAACAAGAAAAAGATCTACAAAAATATGTCGATGAGGCTATTGTTCTCATAGAAAAAATGCTCAAGCACAAGGAAGAAGAGATAATGAAAATCTAATACAATGCTCAATACAATAACGGACCGCATACTCCAAGAACTCTCTCTGCACACGGAAATTATTACCAAAGAGCAATTTCATACATTTAAAAATGAAATCTATCGGGAATATAAACTTCCAAAAGGAATTTCTGGAATAACATTCATAGACAGATACAATATCCTTGTAAATGAGGGTATTTTACAGTATGATACCCGAGTTTGGAAGCTTCTCAGAAAACGAGCGGTGCGAAGCTTATCGGGTGTCTCGGTCATCTCTATCTTAACGAAACCATGGGGATGCCCGGGTAAATGTGTGTATTGTCCAAGCTATGCAGATCTCCCAAAAAGCTACGTACCAAATGAACCAGCAGTCATGCGTGCGCAATTAAACGAGTTCGATCCCATTCGCCAGATATGGAACAGACTCCGATCACTTGAAATCACTGGTCATCGGATAGAGAAGTGTGATATCCGTATCATAGGAGGAACTTGGAGCGTCTATCCCCTCCTCTACCAAGAGTCATACATCAAAGATATCTACGATGCGCACACCACTTATGCAGAACTGCGTAAAAATCTCCTCAAAACAGAAATGAGTGGTGAAAAGTTTGCGAGTTTCGAGATCGATCCAAATTTTCAGATGCAAAAATCCTCTACGCTCGATGAAGCAAAAAAACGTAATCAAACAGCCGAGAGTCGTGTAATATGAATAGCTATCGAGACTCGCCCCGATGAACTTCACAATTTGGAGATCATGAGGCTCAGAAGATATGGTATAACTCGAGTCGAAATCGGTTATCAATCGACTGACGATGAGATCAATATGATAAGCAAGCGTGGTCATGGAAATCGAGAATCCATTGCCGCAACAAAGATTCTGAAAGATGCAGGATTTAAAGTGGTGGCACACATGATGCCAAACCTGCTCGGCAGTACTCCTGAAAGAGACATGAAAAGTCTCGCAGAAATCTTTGACAATCCTGATTATCGCCCCGATGAACTCAAAATATACCCCATGGTCGTAACGCCTTTTACTGAGCTAGAAGGTATTTGGCGAAGTGGTGGTTTTGACCCCTATGATGATGAAACTCTTGTGAATCTGATGGCAAAGATGCAAGGGATTATACCCGAATACATTCGATTAAATCGGATGTATAGGGACATTCCCTCTTCTGAGATACTTGCTGGATCTCACCTAGCAAATCTCAGGCAAGTCACTGATCTACGTATGCAAGAGTTGGGCATAATACGCAAAGATATATCCGCACGAGAAATCAGAGATAAAACCAATAAACCAGAAGATGCTATCCTCGATATAACTGAATACAGCGCAAGTGGCGGAAAAGAATATCTTCTCCAGTGGCTGGATCCTACTGATCGAACTATTTTTTCACTCCTTAGACTCAGGATACCATCACAAATATTTGATGGGTCGGAGCACCCAATTTCTGTACTGAGAAATACTGCAATCATACGAGAAATTCATACCTTTTGAGATCAGCTCAGAGTGGGAGAAAAACCAGATGGTAGCGGCCAACATATGGGATTTGGGAAACGCCTCACACTTTGCGCAGAAACAATTGTCAGAGACAAGTACCCGATGATTGAAAAGATAGCAGTGATTGCATGAGTGGGAGTTCGTGGATACTATGAGAAAATAGGATATGAACTCAAGGAAGAATATATGATGAAAAAAATAGAGCAGTAAGAAAGGTGAGGTGTTTTTTATCCTATTATTTTGATTATTGAGAAAGTTGCACTTAGATTGTAAGTATACGAAACGTAAAAACCCCCTTTCGGGGGTCTTTTAGTGACAAATGGTGGGAATGCCGGGGCTCGAACCCGGGACCTTCGCCTTAAAAGGGCGCTGCTCTACCTACTGAGCTACATTCCCATAAAGTGGGAATTGAAATTTGTTATTTTTGAAAACGTGGGCGTATAGTATAGAAAAACTTAATTTTGTCCAATCTTTTTTGGATTTTTTCTCTTTTTCTCTATAATGAGGACAAACTGATTTATTTATCCTTCATTTCTCCCCTCTCATTTTTGTGATCAGGGTGACTCTTGGTAAGGGCTCATCTTTACTGGCATGCCATCGATTATAGCATTTGATCTCGAAACCACTGGACTTGATCCTAAAAACGATGCCATCATCGAACTGGCTCTTATAAAATTTGATGAAACAGGAATACTGGAACGTTACACAACGCTCATAAATCCTGGCTTTCCCCTGTCTCCTGAGACCATTAATATAACAAGCATAACCGATGAAGATCTGAAAGATGCTCCTTTTTTTTCGGATATTCGACCGAAGCTTTTAGATTTCCTGTCTGATGGAAGTCCTCTTCTCGGACATAATGTCGATTTTGATATATCATTTTTTCGAGAGTATGGAGTAGATGTGGGGTCTCGTTTGCTCTTGGATACTTTTCGGATTGCTGAGTTTCTTTTTTTTGATGCAAAGAGTCTCAATCTCGGAAGCCTACTTGAGAGTTTTGGTAAATATTTTGAGAGCGCACACCGCGCTCTTCCAGATACACAAGCTACTGTAGTGCTTTTTGAGCATTGTATCGAACATATGCGAAATATAGACGAAGCGGGAAGTATTATCCTCTCCTACTTGGCATCTACCATTAGCCCGCAGAGCGGATTATCTTATGTTCTGAAATATGCAGGCTTTCCGCGCAAATCTGTGTCTCTTTCGGATATAGAAACCTTTATCTTAATGTATCGAAAAGCGATACCGGAGCTTGTATTTTTTCATGATGATACACTTTCCATCTCCTGGCAAGATATACTCAAGAAATGATGAGATATTCAGCTCGAAGAACGTCTTGAGCAAGAAAAGATGCTCATACTTACAACACAAGCCCTTCATAACAAAGAGCTTCTGCTTATAGAAGCACCAACCGGAGTCGGGAAAACTTTTGCTTATGGCATACCTTCAATTATTGCCTCTATTCAAACTGGCAAATCCGTATATATATCAACCAATACTAAAACACTTCAAGATCAAATTTTTGAAAAAGACATTCCTGCCATACGATCATTGTTTCGTGCACATTGAATCGATAATTTTTCTGTGACAAAAATAAAAGGACGTTCTAATTATCTGAGTCTCTTTTTATTTTTTGAGTATCTTGAATCTGATCTCTGAGAAGAGATTGAGTATATCGTTGTGGCCAAGATTTTATTTTGGCTTACCAAGACTCAGTATGGAGAGCTCGATGAGCTTTCTTGGTACGGTCAGGAATACTCGATAATTGATCGTCTTCGCTCCAACGATCGACGTGTTTTGATTCCCGAAAATCCATACCGGAAAGAAGAATTTCTCTACCGAGTCCGTCAAGAAGCAAAAACTGCAAATATTATCATCATAAATCATGCTTTGCTTCTCTCGGAAACAACCGAGGATACACCTTCCAAGATTCTTCCCGATATCAAACTTTTGGTGATTGATGAGGTGCATAATCTTGAAGCAGTGGCAACCGATGCACTAAAATACTCGATAACACTTTCGCAGATTGAAGATGCGCTTGCTAGTATAGACCTTATCATGAAGCGCCAGAACCAGAAGGGAAAGCCTGTAGTAGAGCCGTTTATTTTCCCAGGTTTTCGTGATATAAGCGAGTCTATCGTTCTCAATTTTGGTATGGTTTTTGATACGCTTTATCGATACCTTGCTTTTCGCGTGCCACAATCAGGCGATAATAAATACAATCAAACGCTCATAGAAGCAAACTTTTTTAAACAAGAAGGAGTTGTGTGAATCGCTCGAATACTCGATGCTCTTAGAGACCGTATCCATGAACTTATCACTCATCTTTATGGGGCTCCAGAAGCTCTCTATCTGCAGATGGATCGTCCTATTGCGTCTATAGAGGTCGGGCTCCGCGTCTTAGAGACCATATGTCGTGAACAAGAGAAAGATTATATCAAGGTTATTTCCACAAAAAATGATGAGACATGCGCTTCCATGACACCACTGCATGTCGGAAAGGTCTTGGATGATAAGCTCTATCATTCGCTCGATGCCTGTATCGCAACATCTGCAACCCTTTCGGTTCATGGGGATTTTTCTTATATTGATCGATCGCTATCCATGCAGAGTTTTTCCAAACATGTTCTCGCATCCGATTTTGATTATGCAACTCAGGCGCTCCTTTTTATACCGTCCGATATTGGAGATATAAAAAATAGCGTTGATCGGGAACGAGTACATGATTTTATCGGAGATATTCTCTCGATCGTACGAGGTCGAGCACTCGGACTGTTTACTTCGTTTATGAGTATCAAAGAAGTTTTTCTGCACATCAATCCAAGATTGAAAAAAGAGGAGATAGTTCTCATGACACAAGGTCTTTCTTGAGGGAGAGCACGTATGATTGAATACTTTCGAAAACATGCTGACTCCTCTGTACTTTTTGGGACTGATAGTTTTTGGGAAGGGATTGATATACCTGGAAAAAATCTTGAAACACTCATTATCTACAAATTTCCATTTGCTGTTCCAACCGATCCTGTGTTTATAGCACGTTCCCGACTCTACCGTGACAGTTTTCTCGAATATTCCCTCCCAGCTATGATTATCAAGCTCCGCCAGTGACTCGGACGACTCATTCGAACCAAGACAGATAAAGGGATTATTATTCTTTTAGATCCACGAATAGCATCTCCTTGGTGAGAAAAGGTAAAAGAATGATTTCCGGAAGGAATCAAAATACGCTCGGGCACCAAGGAGCTTTTCTTACACATGCTCAAAAAAAAGAAGATGTAAAGTGCTTTTTTTGTATTTTTTTTGCTTTTATGTTACAATGATTCTCGATATATTTTAATTTATTATTCTTTCTCTACCATGAAAGAAACACAGAATACCGAAGAAACAACAAACTATATCGATTTATCAAACGATTCACAGAGCGTGGGAAATATTTTCAATGAACTTTCTTGAGAGATGGGGGAGTTAGATTTTTCTGAGAAAAAAACACCAAAAATAAAATCTGAGAGAAATATCATTATAACCATGTATTCTATAAGTGGTAAAGCATTTACTTTAGCGCTGATCCTTGCTATTATAT
>CALREC010000012.1 GCA_943355085.1 Candidatus Altimarinota bacterium | reverse complement strand
AAGTTTTGGATATACCACTTAGATCCAGTGAATGATACAAGTTTCCTACATGAGCCATGGAGAGATTTTTTCAAATTGGAAAGGCGGCTTATGATGAGTGATTAACTGTAGAATAACTTTTTTCCCCTAAAATTCAAACCTATACTTCCCCAAATCTATCTTTCCGTCTAATATCGCTATCCCATAAGCTTTCAGTCTACATATTTTTTGCTTGACTCTCCCTTTTAGTTCTTTCATACTTCAGTGCACTAACCATATCTGAGTACACGGATCAATTTTCCATGAGTAAATCCGATATCAATTCATCTTAAAAAGCTTCGATAGGATCCAGATTCATGATTCTATCAAGTCTTCCTGGTGCGTTTCAGACCACTCTAGTCATTGTTTTAACATAAGGACTCAATAAATCCAGTATTTCATGCATATTCAGTTTTTGTACCATAAAAATGTAGTAAAAATATAAAATTGGATTTGCATTGAAGTCTATCATGCTCTCTCTTGTCAATTTTTGAGCAAGAAAATATATTCGATAATTAAACCGACCACTTATTACTGAAAATAGAGTAAACTGTTTGTACATACTACAATTGACTTCTTAAACAAGATAAAAAATCTTTTGCAGCAAATACACATTTTCTTATACTGATCTAGTGGCATTATCTTATATAGTCTATACATCCACTTCCCATGAAGTTTTCGATGAAGTTTCTCATATACATATTCCTCGTGCTCATTATGACTATTGGGGTCAATATAGTTTCGCTCAAATACTTCGCGACGCAATATTTTCATGAATATCTCTCGAGCATAAAACGTGAAACTCCCGATATCAATTTTGATCTCATCGGAGCCTTTACTAAAACTAAAAATCTGGATGATGCGACGATAGAGGAGTATAAAAAAATCCTCAAAGATCTCTCCTGAATATCTACATCGCTGGAAAAATTCTCTGCAAATCCACGAACATATGCTCCATCAGTGATCGACTCTCTTCAAAAAATCGGAGTAAGTGAGGACTCTATCGAGCAAGTACTGTTCGTAAAGGCGCTCGATTCATTTTTTTCTGGTATTTTCAGTATCTCATTTCTCAATCAAGCTACTCCAGAGGGGCAATTTATCCGAAAAGTCATACGGGCTATGTTTGTTGTAAATACGCTCCTGATTATATATGTTCTCGTCATTTCATGGCTCTGGATACATAGAACCTTTCGTCCGGTTCAGTATATCATAGGAAATCTTTCGGATATAGTATCTCGCCGCTGATACAAACAGATCGAGTACAAAAAAAAGGATGAATTCTGAGCACTGATAAGTGCGATCAATTCACTCAACAAAAATCTTTCTCATCAACAAAAAATACGTTCTGATCTCCTCTCGGACTTGAGTCATGAGATCAAAACACCAATTACCGCCATTAAGTGCTATCTAGAAGGCATGGATGACGGAATTATAGAACCGAGTCCTGAGAACTATGCACTCCTCCACAGTGAGATTAATCGTCTGATTGAGATAACGAGTTCTATTATGGAATATGAAAAACTCGAGCAAACAGATCGAGATACACTTCATATAGTTCCGATTGACTTCGAAAGACTCGTTTGAAAGATGCAAAACGAGTACACACCACTGCTCGCAAAACAACAACAAAAAATTATCCTCATAGAGAATAAGCTTACGTCGATACTGCATTTTGATGAATGAAAGTGCATACAGCTCCTCCATAATATTTTTTCAAATTTTATCAAGTATTCCGGACATGCGAAGACATTGACCATAAAAAGTGTTGAGCGCGATGGTAAGATATTCTTGAGCTTTCAGGACAATGGAAAAGGAGTGCCAAAAAAAGAGATCGCTTTTATACGAGAGAAATTCTATCAAGTCGATAAATCTCGGAGTGCATCGAGTGAGCGTGGACTCTGAATTGGGCTCTCAATCATAGAAAAAATTGTCTCGCTCCACAAAGGAAGTCTTGGTATAGAAAGCGATATTGATAAAGGTTTTTGCCTCAATATGACCTTTAATAAGATATAACCTCTTCACGGATTATTCACCTTGACGATTTGTTTTTTTTATAAAAAAGTATATATTGTCCTTTGTCGTATCTTATATATTAGCCCCCGCATTCTCGTGTCTATATTTCTTCAATTTATCCTATCGATATCATTCATAAGTATTTCCGTCGCAGCCTTTGCTGCACCGATGAATCAAACATCTATCGCCTCGAGCGGTGCGAGTTCTGAGACGGGAACAACTATCAGTACTTCTGTATGAATATCCACTGGATCATGAGAAGCACACGCTGGAGAAAAGCAGGAAGAGGAAAAACAAAAAAAAGATAAAGAAAAAACGATCAACGATATTAACACTTTTCTCATAGAGTCATACAAGATGAAGATCGATAAGATTCTCGAGAATCTTAATATCAATTTGGAGCGGGTTACAAACAATGATCCTATTGCACAAGGAAAGCTCCTTGAAAAAATACGCAATGATGTAAGCCAAAAAATTCAAGTAATGAATTCTCGAACTATTTCTGAAAACAGAAAAAAGATTCTCTCTTCTGTTTTCTCATATATCCAAGAAAATCTTGATGCAAAAATCTCCAAACTTGCCCAAGAGAAATAGATTCTTTTTGCTTTTTCTCGTCTTTTCACTATACTCATCATCATATAAAAGAAAAATGCTCATTGTGTAGCATTTTTTATATTCTTCTTAGTTATCAATCTCATTTATTATGATAGCACGCATCACTATTGTCGGACGTCCCAATGTTGGGAAATCCAGTCTTTTTAATGTCCTTTCTGGTCATAAAATCGCCATTGTTTCCGATATGGAAAACACAACACGCGATATTGTTGAATACCAAATGCACGATGAAGATAATCATATATCCTATATCCTCGCTGACTCCTGAGGTATCACCATCGGAGCAGATGATGAGATACTCACGGATATACGCAATCGTGTACAAGAATCTATCTCCAGGTCTGATCTCATACTCTTCGTTCTTGAATATGATAAACTCACCTCTCTTGATGAAGAAATCGCGAAGCTTCTCAGAAAATCCTGAAAGAAAGTTATCATAGTCGCAAATAAAGCAGATAATATCGAACGAATGAACGAGGCATATGCACTCGCCGCGCTTGGTTTCGATGATTTTGTTATCACCAGTACTGCCCATGACCGAGGACTTGATATACTCAAGCTTGCCATGGTACATTCTCTAAAGGAAGGGGGATACAATTACGAAGAAGCTATATATGATGATGGTATGCTCAAGCTTGCTATAATAGGTCGTCCGAATGTTGGTAAGTCAAGTCTGATAAATGCACTCACTGGAACCAATCGTGCTATGGTGAGAGATATGCCAGGAACCACTCGAGATAGTATCGACTCTATTGTAGAGTGGAATGGTGAGAAAATTGTCCTCATAGATACAGCTGGTATTCGGAGGTCTGGGAAAATCGGAAGTGCCAACCTCGAACAATGGAGCGTGATGCGTTCTGAGAGATCTATTACGCGTGCTGATCTTGTGGCGATAGTTATAGATGCAGACGAATGAATTACATCGCAAGATAAACACGTCGTAGAACGAGCACTGGAGGAAAAAAAGGGGATCATCCTCGTGTGTAACAAATGGGACAAGATCCTCGCTCGTCCAACGGTTCAAACTCTTGAACAGAGAGAGGCACAAAAAGCAGCAGATCGTGTAAGATCGGAGGAAGAAAAAGCACGTAAACTCAAGGGACGTTGAAATAAGCTTCCGCCACTCCCAGAGTCTCCAACCAAACCAAACAATCGAGCACCTGAGATGTCTAGTACTGACGAGCGTTATTCTGGAACTACCATCATGAATCGATATATCGAATATATCAATCATGAATTTGATTTTATTTCCTATGTCACACCAGTATTTACCTCTGCAGTTGATGGAAAACGTATCGACAATATTCTCGACATAGCTTTCAAAATCAGAGATGAGCGGAATAAGCGAGTGAAAACCGGAGTCTTTAACGACTTTCTCTCACAAATTACCTACCAACATGCACCGACTGGGAATAGAAAGGCACATAAGCCAAAGATATACTACGGTTCTCAGGTAGATATAAATCCACCAAAATTCATGATATCTGTAAATAATGAAAGTCATTTTCACTTTTCATACCGACGTTATATGGAAAACCGTATTCGTGAATTTTTCTGATTTGTAGGAACTCCTATAATCCTAGAGCTCAAGGGTCGAGAAAGTATATTTAAAAAATGAGGAGGATTGAAAGATGAACGTCTTAAAGATGATGCTGAGCGTCATCATGAAGAAAAAGCCAAGAATCGAGAACAACTCGAGCGAAAAAGTGAGAAAAAATCCGCACCGAAGTGAGAAAAAATAGAGAAAAAGAGTCGGAAAAAAATAACACAAACAAGTGAGGATGTCTTATAATTGATTATTCGAACGCATGACCATAAAAATGGGCCTTAAGCAGCTCAAATCATGTTCATGAATATTGATAAAAACCCCTACTCCAAGAGTAGGGGTTTTATTAAACAGAAAATCTAGAATACCTATAATTTTTATGAATATAGTCGCATACGAGACCATGTATTCGGAATAATAAACCATGCGACAATTATAGCGCTTAGACTGATGATCATGCCTTGTAAAATACTTACAGACGCATCCATGGGGCCCGAACTAAGCTGATAATCTTGCCATACATGAAAAATAATATATTCCGATATGAACACGAAAACTATCTCGATACATGCACCCATCTTGTACCAAAAATTCCTCCATTTTCTAGAATCTGGCCTAAACCCCCGTGAGGGCAGTATCAATAAAACAAAAATTCCTAAAAATAACCAGAGAGATAAGAGTACGGTATTCATAAAATTCTCCTTTAATCTATTTACAGCTGAACAAGAAATACTTAACTAATAGCCGTGTCAGTCTGTAAACTGACATTGGGAGTCTAATCTTATTCATGTATTTGTCAATTTTTTTTATGAATCTACAAATGTATATCGCATTCTAATGCGCGAGCACCATAACAAGTGGCTCCTTGGCAATTTGGCAGGCATAATGTAAAAACCTGGGGGACTTTTTTTAAAAAACTAAAATATATGCTATACTGTATGGGTTAATCCCTAACCCCACATATAGTAATTTCGTTGATTAAAAATATTATTTCTTGAAATTACAGAAATATTATATATAATGTTTCTTGAAACTACATTAATAATAAGATTTCTTATGAAAAATATATTCAAGCAAATCATCTCGGATTTCCATGCGAAACCTATACGCACGATAAAAGAGCGAGATTTACAAATTGAACTGGATACATCTAAAATCATCTCTATTATCTGACCGAGACGATCGGGAAAGAGTTATTATCTGTTTGGAATTATAGAGAAACTACTTTCGATCTGAGTAGAGAAGACTTGTATTGTGTACATAAACTTTGAAGATGAGCGAATCGATATCGATGGTGGCAACTTGCAGCTTTTGATAGATGCATATCTTGAGCTCTACAATGGAGAGGATCTCAAAGATGTCTACTTTTTCTTCGATGAGATACAAAATATTGATAACTGGGAAAAGTTTGTTCGTAGGCTCTATGATGAGGTAAGTACACATATCTTCTTAACAGGAAGTAATGCAAAACTCCTCTCCAAGGAGATCTCCACATCCCTTCGTGGGCGCAGTATATCATATGAACTTCTCCCTCTCTCTTTCAAGGAATTTTTGTCGTTCAAAAATCAGAAAATTAATATACATGTCACAAAAGAACGGGCAAAACTCGTCTCTCTTCAGAGAGAATTCATACAATGGGGCTGATTTCCTGAGGTATCTGAGATGAACGAGGAACTCAAGGTCAAAACACTCCAAGAATATTTCGATGTCATGCTCTATAATGATATCGTGGAGCGCTATAAAGTAAAGGATGCTGTGCTTCTCAAGCAGTTTGTCAAACTCCTCCTTCAGACCAGCACCAAGGATTTTTCCATCAACAAAATCGGACATGACCTCCAGTCGATGGGATTTCGGTTTGATAAAAATATCCTCTACGATTTTCTCGATCATCTCGATACTATTTACTTCGGAAAATCGGTTTCCAAATTTGACCACTCTTTCAAAAAACAAACTCTCAAGAAGTTTTACCTCATCGATAATGGCTTTCTCAATGCCCTGAGTTTTAAATTCAGCGATAATTATGGGAAACTTCTTGAAAATACGGTATTTACTGAGCTCTATAGGCGCCATGGTGAAGGTATATATTTCCTTAGAAATGGTTCTGAAACAGATTTTTTGGTCAATGATAAACACAAACTTATTTATCAGGTGTGTTATGATCTCAATCTGGAGAATCGAGATCGCGAGATACTCGGATGTATTGATGCTATGGAGAAATTTGAAGTTACATCCTCAACAATCATTACTTTTGAGCAAGAAGAAAGTATGGTCATAGATGGGAAACATATCGAAGTTTTACCCTTTTATAAGGTATTTTTGTAGGAAAATTGGTTAGAAAAATCCTCCCAAATTTGGGAGGATTTTCAATTATCGTTTTAGTGTGCGAGCACCATAACAAGTGGCTCCTTGGCAATTTCATCAAAAACCGTATCTCCGATCTTTTTAGCGATATGCTTCTTGAGTGCTTCTACATCTCGAAACTTTGTTATATCTCATTCCAGAATGGTATCCAGTAGCTGAACAAGACGTTTTTCCAAGTGTGGAAATTCTGATATCTTTGGGAGTCAAACATTATCAAACTGATACAGGTATTCTCAACTTTTTTTGGCAATACTCACAACCATGGCTCCTCCTGTGGACAACTGAAACCGATCGTGCAGAGAATCTTCTTTGGTGTATCCAATCATATTACCGTCCACAGTCACGAGTCGATGTGGTGCGTACATATTTGTAAGTTTAAATGCATCTTTGGTAAATTCAAAAATCTGACCATTTTTCCCTATAAGAACATGGTTTTCATCATATCCCAGATCATATGCATTTTTAGCATTTCCATGTAGCATAAAGGGAAATCCGTAGATCGGAACATACACTTCAGGTCGTATGAGAGAAATCATCTTCTTGGTATCTTCCTCTTGAGCATGTCCTCCCGCATGTATGCGAGATTCTTTGTACTGACATATTCGAGGTCCTTGTGCCATGATGATATCAAAAAGCCCCTGAACAGAACGTTCATTTCCTGGTATAACCGAAGAACTGAAGACGACGGTATCTGTGGGTTTCAGTGAGGTATCAAATGACTCTCCTGTAGCGATCCGCATAAGTGCCGCGTAACGCTCACCCTGGGCTCCAGTACAACAGATGGTTACTTGGTCATCTGGAAGCTTGTCGGCCTCGGCCATACTTATGAGTGTTCCTGGTTGAGGACGGGCATATCCGAGCTTGAGTGCTATATCCATATAGTTATTCATCCCCCGTCCGAGGAGTACAACTTTTCGTCAGAATTTTTCCGAAGTTGCGATGATGAGGATAATACGATCGATGATAGAGGAAAATGTTGCCGTGATCACACGCGCCTTAGCACCGACAAATATCTCGTCGATAGATCCGATCACTTCAGACTCAGAAATAGACGAACCTGCCAGGTGGGCATTGGTTGAATCAGACAAGAGTGCTCTTACACCACGGTCTCCAAAGTTTTGCAACAGTTCGTAATCGGTAGAAGGACGGTGTGGAAGTGGTTGCTTATCAAACTTCCAATCTCCTGTATGGATAAATCGTCCGACCGGAGTATCTATACAAAGTCAAACACTATCCGGAATAGAATGATCCACTGTAAAAGGAGTTACCGTAAAATTATTACTCAGTACCACAGATTTATTGCGGTGATATTCCTGAATATTAGTGAGCTGGTAATCGATCTCGGATTGCTTCATCTTTATGAGCTCGTAAGCCATGGGGGTTGCATAGAGAGGAACTTGTTTCCCTATCTGGCGCATGAGAAATGGGATCGCTCCGATATGGTCGATGTGTCCGTGAGTGATAAGTACGGCAACGATTTTCTTGTTGTGAACGTAGGTGAGGTCTGGGATGCTTGAGGAAACTCCATGTTGATACTGATCAGGAAACTGAAGCCCCATATCCACGATTATAATCTCATTTCCGTATTCAAATCCCATACAATTCAATCCGACTTGTTCGAGTCCTCCAAATGGGATAATGCGGAGAGTTTCTTTTTCGATCGGTTTTGGGCGAAGTTCGATGGGATTGTCTTTTTTTCGAATGGCTTGCTTGGGTGTTGAAAATGGGAAGGATTTCTTATTTCTTTTATTGATTGGGAAAAGATAGCTCGATCCTGGGAGGAGTTTTTCGTCTGTCTGATTTTGCTTCATACCACCAAAAAATTTTTTTGGTGGTATCCCAGATCCTGAATGGCGAGTCTTCTGTTCGCTCACGTGAGACGTATGACCCGATGCATGCTTTGAGTGATGAGGCTTGGTGTTATCGGATGTATGTGATGCGTGACTATGTCCTGAGTGTGTACTTGTACGTCTTTTATCGAAGTGAGAAACAGGACGATCTGTCTGAGGAGATGGAACTCCTGTGTTTGGTTTTGGTTCTCCATTATATGGAGTATGTGTGTCTGTCATAAATGAATTTTGGTTAAAACAGTATAAATTAAAGCATGTTCTTGCTTAAATAAGAAGAAAACCCCTACAAGAGAGTTTTATTGAGATTAATACCATCGGCATTTGAGCGTATAGGTATTTTTCGGCAACAGAAAAATAGTCGGATACGAGAAAAAACTCAAGATAGAAAAAACTCATGAACAGCTTATAACAAACATGAAGTGTGCTATAAAGCTATTAATAAATCGAAGATAAATACATATGTCCGCAAGAGCTATGTATTTGTACAAGAGATAATATTGTATGAAAAAATCTTAAAAATACAAATTTTTTGTATTATTTCGTCGCATTATACAAAATCTGGATTTTGGGGCTTATTCCTAAAATCTGAGGACTAAATTTCTCACCCAATTATTTGAAATACACTTTTCTTCTTTTGAAGAATTTCCCCATCTTTCATGAGGATTGCTTCCACCTCATGATTCCCAGGTTTGAGATCTAAAAAATCCCCAGGTATTTCTATTCCATTAAACATCCAAATACTTGTGTCATACGGTATATTGGTTTCAAAATGGAGATGAATTTTTTGCTTTGCCTTCTTTCCCTCTGTGTCCATTTTATAAACAGAGCCCGCTAAAGGATTTGTGATAGTCAGATAGGGTTGTGTCTGTGCGGCAATTTTCCATGGTATTTTTTTGGTATCTTCTTTTTCGAGAGCGTATACAATGCGTCGAAAAATCTCTCCAGCCCCCGTTGCTCCGCTGACTCATTTCATATTTTCACCACTTTTATTTCCTGTCCATACGCCAA
>CALREC010000011.1 GCA_943355085.1 Candidatus Altimarinota bacterium | reverse complement strand
CTCACTTTGGGGTAGGTACAAACTTGTTACTCACCCGTTTGCCACTAATATAGAGAGCAAGCCCTCTATATCCGTTCGACTTGCATGTGTTAGGCGCACCGCTAGCGTTCATCCTGAGCTATGATCAAACTCTTTTAAACGTAGCTTAGTTATACTTGCGTATATCTAAATAATAAACCTTTTTTAGAGTACATGTTCAGGTACTTTATGTATCGTGGTTATTTACTTCCCCACTTGAAGTTTTATCTTCTTGTGGGTAGGATGTTAAGGAGCAGGTTTTGTGCTTCAAAAATAAAGCTCGCCTATAGTATGATTTTCGAAGAGAATGTCAAAAGATTTTAAAAGAAAGTTTCGTAGTTTTTAAGTATCTGCATATAATAGCGGTTACTAGCTTATAATTATCTATCTATGATTCCAAAAAAATATCTTCAAAGAATTGAATCGTTTCTTACAACAAAAGACAAAGAACAAGTGATCAAGGGATATATGAATGAGCGGGTATGTGCTTTTAGGGTCAATATACTCAAAACAACGGCTGGAGAAGTTGAATCATTTTTGTGTACATCAAATATCCCCTTCGATAAACCTGTATTCCCGGCTCTGAGTTATGTTATAGAGAAAAAATATGAGTTTACTCTCAAAGGAAGTACTCTTTTTTATGAAGGAAAAATATATCTACAAGGACTCGCAAGCCAAATTCCGGCAAATATACTTGACTTAAAAAGCAATATGAATGTGCTCGATGTGACGGCAGCACCGGGATCTAAAACGACACAAATGTCTGCTCTCATGAATAATGAATGAAGAATCATTGCCTGTGAAAAACACCAGATTCGCTACGACAAACTCGTTTATAATATAAAACTTCAGGGTGCGACGAATATAGAGACCCATAAGATAGATGCCCTCAAGCTCATGAGTCAAATTAATCCCGAGACCTTTGATGCCATTCTGCTCGATGCCCCTTGTAGCGCAGAAGGGCGGTTCAAGCTCTCAGATGAAAAATCCTATGGGTTCTGGACGCTTAGGAATATACGAGAAAAAGCAATGATTCAGACTATGCTTCTAGAAGCATGTATGCCACTTCTCAAAAAATGATGAGTACTTGTTTACTCCACATGCACGCTTGCTCCAGAAGAAAATGAAGCAGTAGTGAGCAATGTGATTGCACAACATCCAGATTTCAAGCTAGAAAAAATTGAAATTGGAAACCTGCAATATGCGATACCCTGAATCCAAAGTTTTGATGGCAGAGTCTATAATGATGCTATAGAAAACACTATTCGAATTCTACCATCACATCTTACTGAGGGGTTTTATTTGGCCAAAATACGAAAAGACTGGTAAAAAAACCCGGTATATAAAGGCAGGAACATTGTACCTCAACTATCTTTTATTTTGATACTTTCCTCAAAAGATCTACGACATAAGATTTTCATTCCTTGTTGAAAAATATCTTTGCGTCTACCATTCATGCGACATCTGCTTGGTCTAAAATCTTAACAATTTCTTTGGCACCCTTATAGTATATATAGGCAGATTTTTTTGTAATAAATACATAGGCACCATTGAGCTTATGAACTGTAATATCGTTAATATCCTCGAAATCAAACAATCCACTATATATCTTTTCTGAAGAGATGAACACAAATTGAGCACGCCCTTGTTTTTCTCACAGAAGGATGGTATCATCATCAAATTCTTTCACTCAAGTGATACTATCGAGTCAATACTCAAAGAGCGCTCCTGTATATATCTTATCAACGGGAGAAAGTTTTCCATTCTCGAAAAAATAGGGAATCTTATTAAGATGTACGACCGCGCTAGGAAGTCTTAATGTACCAGATTTATATTCAAAGTACTTCCAGTTCATATTGGCAGAATCCTGATTGT
Source organism: Candidatus Altimarinota bacterium (assembly GCA_943355085.1). Classification (GTDB taxonomy): domain Bacteria; phylum Patescibacteriota; class Gracilibacteria; order BD1-5; family UBA2023; genus UBA1545. The sequence goes on along the minus strand of CALREC010000011.1, from coordinate 7,632 downwards.
AGATATACTTTGATGTAACAATGACGCGATCATTAATCTTAAGTATCTTTTCTTGTATCTCAGATATTTTTGTTCATACAAATCGCATACTGTCATGACAAAAAAGTTTTTCTCCAAAATAAGATATATGAGTACACTGAATCGGAAGGCTTGTTTCTCGATCAATAACATTTAAAAATTTATCAGTATCGAGAGAATAGCTATATATATTGCTGCCATCAGTAAAATATAAACCTCCTATGTATCAATAGCGCAGAGGTATACGATGGATAACTTGAAAATCACTACCCACTAAAACCAATCAGCCTGTTCCTGTTGTATGGAGAAGAAAAAAATCGTCATAAACAGAAATCTTATCGAAGTTTATCGGAAGACGTGAGTATTCTGGAAGAGCAAAGAGATTTACTACATTTGTAAAAAATGGATTCTTTTTATTGATATCTATAGGAAAAGTAATTGGAAGATATCCATCCTTCTTGATGCCTACGACATATTCACCTAAATCAAATATTGTTTTTGAATTATTATTGTATCTCTCATTGTTGACAAGTATGGTATCGGGTGATGGGAATACGTGAATATCTATGATACCAAATGGCTTAAGGAAAGCTTGCTTAGAAGTATTCGCTCCGTCGAGTAGGCGTTCATAGTTAGGATAATATCCTTGAAAAAAGAAATAAAGAAACATCGTCATGACAATAACCACAAACCAAAAAATGCGGTCCTTGTTTTTGCGTATACGAATTTCTTCTTGGTAGGAAGGGATCATAAAAAGGATATTATTATTAATTACGCTTCATCTTTTGTGTCGTTTCAAAGGTTCCAAGTCTCTTTCCAAAAAAAAGACGAAGCTGACTTTCTATTGCCGGGAGAGAAAAAAGCGTAAGAGTAAGAACAGGGATGAGTGCCCACTGAAAAATATTAAATATGTAATCTCGTTTGCGAAATGTAGTATATTTTTTCATAATCAAAATGGAGATAATGCTTGGAAAAATAATCGTGGCAAATATCCAGGTAAAAAGAAAGGAGGTAATAAGGGGAATAGTGAGAGTAATTATAGACTCATGAACAGACGAAAGAATACCGGGAATATATCCGATAAAAAAAAGCATAAAAGCACCCCCAGCCCAAAAGAGATGATTAAATATGAGATATATAGTTTTTTTTACCTTCTCAAAAGTGGGAATTTTGGAATTTTGGACAAACTGAGGGATTACAAACTCAATATCAGTACACCCCCAAGACCACCTTCTGAGTTGTTTGTACTGAGAGCGAATAGTTTTTAAAAAGGTTTCCTCTTCCACTATATCCATTCGACATACAGCAGGCACATTCACGATGCGAAACATTCCATCAAAGGCAAAATAACTCCGCCAGTACTGAAATCAATCCTCTACAATACTTGTCAAAGACCAAAAATTGGATTGCTTTAAGCAATACAAAGACTGTCCATATACGGCAAAGTTACGATAAAATTCAGGATTTTGTGATTCTGAGAGTTGCCAAAAAGTGGTCCCCATGGCAATGAGGCGAGCAAAAAATGTTCCTTTATGCCAGTTATTGGCATATACTGGGGTATACTGATAGATGGCGTTTTGATTATGTTCGGTAGAAAGAAATACATAACTCGTGATGAGAAAAAAATTTGGTTCTACCAATGTATCGGTATCTATGGTGGAAACAAATGTCATGCGATCATCCAGCTCTATAGTCTCCATATATCGCCTTATCGCATAGGTAATATTGGATCCTTTTACCTTTCCTTCTCCAGGGATATTCGGGGGATGCACAACATTTACAATCCGAACTGGAGAAGTGCCTGAAAAATCAGCTACAATCCTATGAGCATTTTGCATAGCCCCAGGTCAACGCTCCTCGGTGGCCAGGAGAACAACAATATTTTCCTTGTAAGGATAATCATTAGCAATGATAGATTCTATATTTTCTTTAATGACATCGTATGGCTCAGAATAGATAGGAACAATCACAATATGTATGAGATGCTTGGCGTCTGAGAGGATAACGGGATAATCAGAATAATCTTTTTTATTGGTACGCAGTAGTGTGATATAAGAAGTCAGGACATAGTAATAGGATTCAAAAACTTTTATAGTCCAATACGATATATAAAAAGCGATGAAAAGTATCCCGAGTTGATAATTTACGCTCAGAAGAATAATGGGAACAAAAAATATAATACAGAGAAATACAATAGGAAGTTTGGACAAAAAAGCCTGACTCAAAAAATATGGATGCAGTTTCATGGGATCAGGTAAATAATATGCGAATGCGTGGGATTATAGAGATAAGTGAAAAAAGTGCAAATATAGTATCTCAAAAAATAATTTTCTCTTTACTTTCGAGAGCAATTCCGTAACATATACCGTTAATATTTTCACCTACTTTTCTATGAAAACCATCATTGTTGATATAGCTCCACAAAATATAAAAGCAAATGATCTCGAGGCACGTATGGCAGAGCTTGAGTCACTCGTGTCTACTTATGGCGATACGGTTGTTGTAAAACGTATTCAAAAGCGTGATACTCCTGATTACAATACCTATGTCGGAACAGGAAAACTTGAGGAGATGATAGCAGCTGGGGAAGAACTTTGAGCGGAGCGAATTATCATCGGGAATATCCTGAAGCCTGCGCAGATATATCATATCAATGAGATTCTCCGGGAACGGAAATCCAAAATCCAGGCCTGGGACCGGATCGATCTCATACTGAAGATATTTGATCAAAATGCGCGCTCTCCAGAGGCAAAGCTTCAGATCGAACTCGCCTCTATTCGCCATATGGGACCACGGATATTTGGAATGGGTATGGAACTCTCTCGCCAGGGTTGATGAGGTTCTGGAGCCATGCGCGGACTCGGTGAAACCAATACCGAGATCATGAAGCGACACCTTCGAGATCATGAGCTCAAAATAATTGAAAAACTTGAGCGGTACTCCAAAACTCGGAGCGAACATCGCAAGGCACGAAAGCGCAAAGACTTGAAAACAGTCGGAATTGTTGGGTATACGAACGCCTGAAAATCTACACTCATGAATACACTCACGCATAAGTGAGTTCTTGCTGAAGATAAACTCTTTGCAACACTTGGAACGAGTGTCGGGAAGATGTGGTTGCCACCTAGTTTACCTCACCCTAACCCTCTCCTAGAAGGAGAGGGAGTAAAAAGTGAGATAAATCACCCTTCTCCTCCTAGGAGAAGGGACGGGAAGGAAGTGGAAAGAGATGAAGTTTCCGCAGAAGGTTTTATAGATTATCAGAGATGAAAAGAAGTCCTCATAAACGACACCATCGGATTTATCCGAGACTTGCCCCCAGAACTCATCCGAGCGTTTTCTTCGACACTTGAGGATTCCATCGAGGCAGATATCCTCCTTCATGTCATAGATGCGAGTGACCCCAAGGTGCTCGACAAAATAGGTATCGTAGATACGACACTCGCACACATTGGAGCTGAGCAAGATCGTATCTACGTATTCAATAAGATTGACAATATGTCCGACCTCGCCATCCTTATGATGAAGGAGCAATTCGCAGAATTGAATCCCATCTTTATAAGTGCAGTGAACGGACGATGAATAGAAGAGCTGAAGGAGAGAATTGGAGAGTTGTTGGAGTAATAGAACAAAATATCCTGCTCAAATGAGAATTGTTTTTCATCAATTCTCAAAAATCCTTTTTGCTACTTAATAAGCCCCCATAAGGCAGGATTATATCACAGTTATTTTTTGATGACCGTCTTATACATCTCAAGCACATCCCCCACTTCCGGCTTCGTATCTCCCTTGTATGAGATACCGCAATCATTACCTGCTTCGATTTCATTCACATCTAGAAGTCAAGATTTGAGATTCGCCACTTCACCATTGGCAATCTTCTTTCCATCTCGGATGATACGTATCTTGGCTCGATTCTCGATCTTTCCTGTTTTTACTTCAAGCCCAACAATCATCTTATCTTTTCCGTTGTAGAATATCGCTTTGACTTTCGTTTCTCCAAGCTCGACATCTTCGTAACGAGTATCGACCATACCAGTAATGATCGCTTCTATTCGATCGAGCACGTGATAAATAACCTTCTTGTCGATAAACTCGATTTTAGAATTGGCGAGCGTATTTTTGGCTCGGACTCCAACTCCGACATTGTAGGCAATGAGGATGGCTTGGCTTGTACCCGCAAGTACGACGTCAGAATCATTGACATCTCCGACAGCAGAGTGGATAAAAGTCACTCGAGTTTCTCCTGTTGAGAGCTTACCAAGAGCATTTTTTAGAGCTTCGAGACTTCCGTTGGATTCACATTTAAGAACCACTTTGAGCTGCTTCAGTCCTCAGGTTTTAAGTCGATTAAGGAGAAGATCAAGAGATGCACCTTCGAAGTTATGGATACTCTTGGTACTCTGAACAAGCTGAAATTCATGTGCTTTCGCTGCTGCAGTGAGAGAGTCAGAAACCACCTGAAGGATGTCACCCCCTCCAACCGTTTTTGACATACCAGAAACCAACACAGGGACAGATGGACCTGCACGATCGACATTCTTTCCCTTGAAATCTCGGAGAAATCGCACACGCCCACTAGCAGATCCGCAGGCAACATAATCACCTTTCTTTATGGTACCAGTGTTTACGAGCACGGTTGCCAAAGGTCCAAGTTTTGCATCGAGATGCGATTCTATAACAGTAGCGATAGCAGGACGATCAACGGTTGCCTTAAGCTCCATCATCTCAGTTGAGAGGAGGATCATATCGAGAAGATCTTCGATACCAAGTCCGGTGTGCGCAGAAACAGGCACGACAATAACATCTCCGCCCCATTTTTCTGGTTGCAAACCTTGCTCGGCAAGTTGTCCGTAGACAAACTCGACATTTGCCCCTGGTTTATCCATCTTATTAACCGCGATAATCATGGGAACTCAAGCCTCTTTCGCATGATTGATAGATTCAATAGTCTGAGGCTTCATCCCTTCATCTCCTGCGATAACAATCACGGCAAGGTCTGTGAGTTTTGCTCCACGTGCACGCATGATAGAAAATGCCTCATGTCCAGGAGTATCGAGAAAAGTAATCTTTTTTCCATTTTTCTCTACCTGATACGCTCCTATTTTCTGAGTAATACCACCAGCTTCTCCTTTTGTAATTTCAGTGCTTCGGATATAATCGAGTATAGATGTCTTTCCATGATCAACATGTCCCATAACAGAAACAATTGGTGCTCGAGTAATCATCTTATTTACATCGTCATTTTTGAGCAGATCGTCGATATTTCCATCCATAAGGCTTGATACACTTGCCTTAGTGCTGATTTCTTTGGTTATCTTCATTCCGAATATCTCACCAATAAGAAAACAGGTATCGAAATCTATCTTTGTATTGATTGTTACCATCATCCCATTTTTCATGAGCTCAGTAATAATTTTCACAAGTGGAATTCCAATTTTTTCAGAAAACTCCTTTACAGTAAGTACCTCTGGTATAGTGATCTCCTGACCCGTCTTATCGGTTAGTGTTTGTTTTATATCATCAATGTCACGTTCTTTTTTCTCGCTCGCAACAACCTTTCCGGATCGACGAAATCCTCCATCATCTTCAGCATATCAACGGGTTTTGAGAGTCTTTTTTCCTCCATGTCGGTCTCAAAAAGAGAATGGCGACTTTCCAGTACCTCATTTTTGCTTGTTATTCCCAAATACCTTTTTTTCACTTTTTCAAGATTCACTCGATCGTGGGGTAAAAACAAATGGTGTATTTTCTGTCCCTTCTTTTTTCACTGGAGCCATTTTTTCACTCGGCGAAAATGAGATGCGAGGAACAAATGGTGTTTTCGGTGTTTTAGAAACAGAAGTACGGGGAACAAATGGTGTTTTCGGAATATCTTTTGGAGCATGCACAAAAGCATTTTTTGGTGCAATGGCCTGGGGCGGCTTTGTAACTACTGCCTCTACTATTTTAGTTTCCTTTGGAGACCAAATAATGGCAACGGAAGACTTCTTGTCTTTCGCTCATTTTTTAACAGGAGCCTCTGGTATGATTTCAAGAGGAGGCACAAATGCCTGTACCGGAGATGCTTCTTCGACTTTTTTTGCCTTTACTTTTAATTTTAATCCTTTTTTCTTTGAGGCTTCTTCCTCGGGAGTATTTGCAGTTGGAATATGTGCATAATAATCATCAAAACTTGTTGTAATCTTATCTGTCATTTTATATATAGGTGGGGTAATTATATAAAAGAGATGTACAGAGAAATAGTTGCTTTTTGAAAGAAAATATTGTCTGTTTATCTTTTTGTTATGTGGTAATATGAGAAAGAGTATATGTTTTCGGTACGTAAAGTCAAAAAACTTATAAAAGTTTTCTGATAGTATGCCTTGGGTGAAGTAAAAACTGACCACTTTCCGTGAGCAACTGTATTCCTAAATCTCATTAATCACTTCATAACTCAGATTAAGATTCCCGACAAAAGCGAAAGAGTCTACTTTTTTCACTCACGCTTGTTTGAGTTTTTTGGCCGTTTCATTGAGAGTAGCTCCAGATCCTACGAAGTCATCTATGAGTAATACTTTTTCATAGTTTTTGATATCTATATCATCTACAAAGATGGTATTTTTCGCATTTTGAATACGCTGCTCTCTAGTTTTTAAGGATTTTTGCGGTACGGAAATACCACTTGGGTAGTACTTGATGATATTTACGAAAGGAATACCTACCGATTTTAGCTGATTCTTGAATATCTTTAAAAGTTGATTTTTCCGATTGATACTCCATGGTACAATTCCAATAGCATTATAACCTTCTTGGGCTATCAGACACTCGATACTACGAATAACCTCATGGATACTCTCGGAAATAAGTTTCTTGTTTTGAGATTGCTTTGCATAAAATGTCATCTCTGCGAGTTTTCCCCTTCAGAAATCCATCCATTTATACTGGTCAGCATAGTATACTTGATCTATATATACCGCATCGAAATCGTGCCCAAAAGATGTCTTTGCATCGAGGAGTCAGCAATGATCCTTCAGTTTTTGCAGATGTGCGTATATTCCAATATAGGCAATAACTTTTTCTGCTACATTCAAACCCCTTTCTTGGCACCAGTTTTCCAGTCCTTCAAATCACTTGAGAATATTTCCTTCTGGACTGAATTTGAGGAAGATATCATCAAGAAGCTTTTTATCTTGATAGCTCACTTGTGACAGGTTTTTTGGTAGTTCGGGTTTTTGTTCATACTTAGTTGCTTGCTCGGTTCAGACCATGGTATATTTTGTCCCTGGGCCTATTCCTATTTTTTGAAGTTTTCACTGTGTGACAAGTTCTTTTAAATACTTGTGTACAATAACCGTACTTTTTTCAGTAAGCTCGGCTATTTCAGTTGCTCAGAGAATATCTTTTCATGTAAAAACATCCAAAATGTGTTGAAGCGACTGAAATTTGTAGGCCATAGTAAATATATTATATATAAAACACTTTAGTATAAACTATTTATACTAAAGTGTTTTATCTATAATATATTTACTATGGCCTACAAATTTCAGTCGCTTCAACAAATTTTGGATGTTTTTACATGAAAAGATATTCTCTGAGCAACTGAAATAGCCGAACTTACTGAAAAAAGTACGG
>CALREC010000010.1 GCA_943355085.1 Candidatus Altimarinota bacterium | reverse complement strand
TCCATTCCTTGGGTGAGATTAAGTTGTGAATACATGTTATTGAGATCGGTGAGACGAGCTGAGTCTCGGGCACTGGCAAAGTATCCATTCATGGAGATAAAGCCTATGGTTCAGAGTATGGTGAGTATGGTTATGACGACTATGAGTTCTATGAGGGTAAATCATTTATAGTCTCTGGTAGTTGTACTCGTAGTAGTGGTACGTGTTTTTGTCTGTTTCATGGGGGGGAGAAGTAAGTGAGATAAGAAATATATGTTGTAACCCCAGAGACCGGTCTCAATTTCTTTGGATTATACGAGCAATCAGGATTACTCCGTGTGATTTATCGACTCTGAGACCGGTCTCAAAATGCAGTTATGGACCAGATACAGACACGAAAAAATCCTCTATTAAAAGAGGATTTTTGGGAATGTGAAAAAAGAGTTCGCTAGCCTTGCGTACTTGCGTACTTGCGTACTTGCGTACTTGCGTACTTGCGTACTTGCGTACTTGCGTACTTGCGGAAAATTCGTGTCATAAGTAAATTATTATGAGATTTTACTTGGGGTTTAGTATAGAGAGCTTTGTGGTTTTTCAAAAAGAATTTAGTATGAAACAGGACATTTCTATTTTTTAACCTAACAAAACTTGGTATTTGCGAAAAAATCTATACTATGTAGATGTTTTATCTGATTAAAAAAAGCGTATGATTATTGATGGAAAATATGTTGCAAATAATATCTTGTCAAAACTTCAAAAAGAAATTGAAAAACTTTCTATAAAACCAAAACTCTGCGTTATTCTCATGGGTGAAAATCCCACAAGTCTCTCGTATATTAAACAAAAGGAGCGATCTGCAAAGGTAGTTGGAATAGATTTCGAACTTCGTCAATTGAGTATAAATACAACTGAAAAAGATCTTATTCATCTTATTCATTCAATTAATAACGATTCTACTATTCATGGTCTTATAGTACAACTTCCACTTCCTGCTCACATCAATACTCATGCGATTATCGAAGCAATAAATCCAAAAAAAGACGTTGATGGTTTTACGAGTGAAAATATAGGGAAGCTCTTTCTTGGTACGGCCAATCTCATATCTTGTACTCCAAAATGAGTGATAAAACTTTTACAAGAGTCTCACGTTCCCATTTATGGGAAACATATTGTGGTAATCGGAAAGAGTAACATAGTCGGAAAACCTCTATCACTGCTCCTTATGAACGAAGGAGGAACCGTGACCGTATGTCACAAAGACACACAGGATATCGAAGTATTTACCAAGCACGCAGATATAGTTATACTTGCTGCAGGATGTCCATGACTACTCAAAAAAAACATGGTTCGTCCGGGGGTGACTATAATCGATGTAGGATTCACGGTGATCGATGGAAAAATACATGGGGATGCTGACTTTGAAGCACTCGAACCCTTCTCTAGCATAACTCCTGTGCCAGGAGGAGTTGGACCGATGACGGTCGCTATGCTTATGGAAAACACCTACATTGCTACCACCATATATCTATCTTCTCTATCTGAATAAATCACCATCTTGCTCTATGAACAAAATCTCTCTTTTTTTTATCACCCTCTTTTGTATCATTTGTAGTTTTTTGATTGGATATACTTTCTGAAAAGAAGTATCGTCTCAAGAAATGACTACATTACAAAACGCACTTCAAGTATCGCTGCATCAGCATGGAAATACTCTTGATATACAAAAGTCTCACAAAAACATACGCATCATAGTGGATGGAAAAATACTTTCAGAAACCGGAAGTGTAGATCTCAAAAGAGAGTAATTTTTATTTGAAAAAAAACAAACTCTTCCTATACTCATAAAGAGTTACTTATTATACAACATTTATGACTATCACACTTCAAAATCAAGATCCTGAGATATACAAATCACTCCAAGCAGAGACCCTCCGTCAGGAAGAAGAGCTCGAGCTCATAGCATCTGAAAATTATGCATCACAGGCTGTCATGGAAGCTACGGGCAGTGTTCTTATGAATAAATATTCCGAGGGGTATCCTGGAAAGCGTTACTATGCGGGGCAGGTCAATATCGACATCGTCGAAAATCTTGCCATCTCTCGTGCACAAGAACTCTTCTGAGCAGAGTATGTCAATGTACAACCTCTTTCCTGATCACCTGCAAATCTTGCAGTATATTTGGGACTCCTCAGGCCTGGAGACACGGTTCTTGGTATGAGTCTGGATCAAGGATGACACTTGTCACATGGACATCCACTCAACTTTTCATGACTCCTCTATACCATACGATCATACGGAGTAGACAGAGTAACTGAGATGATCGACATGGATGAAGTCGAAAGGATTGCGATTGAGACAAAGCCTCGCATGATTATCGCAGGATTCTCAGCATATTCTCGCAATATTGACTGGAAACGCTTTCGTCATATATCCGACACAGTAGGTGCATATTTGATGGGCGATATATCACATATTTCCGGACTGATCGCAGGAAAAGTTCTAGAAAATCCAATCCCCTACTGTGATGTAGTAACCACAACGACACATAAGACCCTTCGTGGTCCACGTGGAGCTATTATCATGGCAAAAGAAGCACTTGGTCCAAAAATCGCTCGGGCGGTATTTCCTGGAGTACAATGAGGACCTCATGAAAATCTGATCGCAGCGAAAGCAGTTGCCTTCAAAGAAGCTCTGGAACCTAGTTTTCAAAAGTATGCAAAACAAGTTATCGAGAATGCTCAAACTCTGGCACGGACACTTGCTCTTGAAGGATTGCGAGTGGTATCGGGTGGGACCGATAATCACCTCATACTCCTTGATGTTTTTGGAAGTTTTGGTATCACGGGAAAAGAGGCAGAGACGGCACTCGAAAGCATTGGAATAAGTACCAATAAAAACATGATTCCTTTTGATTCAAGAAAACCACTGGATCCATCTGGGATACGAATAGGAACACCCGCCATAACCACTCGTGGTATGAAGGCTCCAGAGATGGAGATGCTCGGACATATCATCATACGTACACTCAAGAATCGAGAAAATATAGATAAACTCCAGCTCATACGATCTGAAGTAAAAAAACTTTGTGCGCAATTTCCTCTCTATAAAAACATACACGAGTAAGATGGTATTAATAAGAAGAGAACTCATATGAAATAATTATACACATTACTATATAATCTCTAACTTTAGACTATGGGAATCAATGATATAGGTGATATCGATAGTGATGAGGGCGGTTCAGAATGATGAACCGAACAACAATCTGAAGCCTGAAAAGCAAAAGCAGGAAGATCCCTTGCTGGAATTCAAAGAACCAAAAAAGATGAAAAAAAAGCACAAAGAGATAACGACTATCTTCATCTTTGTTTGCGTGAGATTATTACCTCCAGGCAGTATGATATACTCATCCCCTATATTTTTCCACTTTTCGATGCTTGAGTCCCTTCCCATATTATCATAGGGGCCTTTTCACTGATACATCAACATGCTTCAGATATAATACGTGACCACTATATATCAACATGAAATGACATCCTTCTTGCATCAGAAAAAATACTATCAGATACTGAGGGCCATACAACATCTGTTCAAGACACAAAAATGTCGAGCCCTCTCCATGTCTATTCGCATCGATCTTTTGTGCTCGGGGCATTTTCCAGCCCTGTAGAGTTTGATGATGAAACTATCGACCCAGCTATCAGAAAACGTATCAACGAATGGGTGGAAGATATTTTTACTGTGGTGAGTCACGATCCATCAGTCGTCATGACACAACGATTTATGGACATACTGAGAGGCAAGGAAAATAAAGGCATCATTCACTTATTGTCAGGTATTCTTATATTTTTCCTACTGAGGGTTAATGTGCACATTTCTCCGGAAAGAGCGACTGTATATACTGAGTTTATACTCAAAGAAGTAGAAAAAAAAGTTAAATCCTTACAAATAAAATCCCTCTAATAAAATCCCTCTAAGTAGAAACGTTCGTGGTATTTAGACAATCTCTCTCTACTATATCTTCACTTTCCTCTTGAAAATACACAATCAGAAATATTATGATCAGAAGATAACCAATTTCAAAAATATATGTATAGATTCCGAGATCGACCACAATAGAAGCATACGAAAGATTTCCAAACCAAGCAACAGTGTCTAATATATAAGAAAGTCACAGCCATGTAGGAAATCATGCAATAATACCCATCTGTGTTGAAAATAAAGCAACAACGATACTAAAGAACCCACCGAGCATCACCATAGGAATAAAGGGCACTATGGCGATATTGGCGATTGGCGAAATAAGAGAAACTTGTCAAAAATTTACGAGAAGTATCGGAAGAGTAAAAACCATCGCAGCGAGACACATAGTAAGTGCTTCTCGAAATCCAAACCATGAAGGAAGCCATCAAAATATCCTATTAAAAAAATTTCCAAAAAAGAGAAGTCAAAATACTGCCAAGAAGGAAAGGTGAAAACTGACATCATAGTTCAGTATGAGTGGATTTATAACAGTAAAAACTGTCGCAATAAAACACAAAAGCGAAAATGACCGCACCCTACTTCAAGCAAGGAGTACGATATAACCAATGAGTCCAAAAACACTCGCCCGAAGTACTGATATCTGAAATCCTACGAGTAATGTAAAAAAAACAATACAACTACATACGGAAAATAAACGAATCCACACCGGAAAAGAACGAAAAATAAACGACAAGAATATGATAATAATAGTTATATTGAATCCGCTTACCGCGATAATATGTGTCAGCCCAGATCTGTTAAATTGTGTCTTTGTTTCTTGCGACAAATCAGCACGTTCTCATATAAGTATTCACTCTAAAAGTTGAGCACTCTCTCTGGGATATATATCTCGAATCAAAGAAAAAATTCGAGTACGGATATCTCGAACAAAATTCAAAATAAAAGAAGATGGGCGATTTCCTATTTTGTCAGGAAAAGTTGCTTGCGTAAGAGCATACACATTATCGATAAGAAGATATTTTTGATAATCAAACATATCACGTTTTATGGGCAGACTCAGCACTCCAGTAAAAGAAATCATATCGTTAATTGCTTTTCATCGACTCTCTGGAAAAGCAATTAAAATACCGATATGGCCAGGAAATTGTTGTGTGCCGATAATGAGATTTCTTGCAATATAACGAGTAGAAGTAGTATTTTCTGATACTTTTTCTTTCAGAGTCCCTTGTATGAAAACAGGCTGAGTAAAAAATATACTCTCTTCTTGAAAGATATGAGTAATCCTTTCGATCTCATGGAGTTTATCGAGACTTATATAAGACCCCAGAAAAAAACTCATAGTATATATGAGAATATATATGAATGTGCTTCGATAAAAAAAAGAAAAATGAACAGAAATAATACAAAGAAAAAGTAGTATGAAAATACTACTACTTGAAAAAATGTTCGTCAAAAAAATCCCCGTTAAGACACCAGTCAAAGCGAGGAAAAAAATCAATCTATCGTGCATGTGCAATGAATGTATCATATCTATTCTTTATAAATTTTGTAAAGTCCATACACACCGAGGAAAAAGAGAGACAAAGCCCCAATCTGATTCAGATTAAAATATATATGTGCCTTAAATATATCGGTTCATCCGGTATAAAATTCAGCACCAAACATAATAAGAGAGAAAAGTGTGATTCCTATATATCCAACCAGTCCTTCTATTTTTGTGAGTTTACGGACGATATAGAGGCAAAAAAACAACACAAATGAAACAATAGAGTAGACAATTGCGAGGGGAAACATAGGAGAAGTGTATGGAGTATTACTCATATCACTCGTAGCGGCTATTCACATGAACGAATCTGTGGGACGTCCGTAAATTTGTCCCCCAAAAAATGCTCCTATAAAACCTATAACAGAAGCAAACAGAAAAGCGAGAACTATGGCATCTATATACTTACGTGCTGATATTTTGAATCGTTTTAGTTGAAAAATTAAGACTATCATAAATCCAAGAACTCCTCACATGAGAGAAAAATTGTAATCTGACATGAATAGGAATTTTAATATGCCCTGTTTCCAAAGGAATTGAAAATCTCTCCATTCTGCTATAATATAAAACAATCGGGAAAAAATAAACATCGAAAGAAAAAACCAAAGAACATTTCAAAGAAAAAAATTTGCATTGATTCCAAATTTCAGAGACAGCTTATAGAGCATAAAAAAGAACAAGATAAACGATATGGACAAGGCTAATCCAAAAGTATAGATTGTTACTCAAAATATCTCTATATTGGGGTACATAATGATCTATTATATATATAAAAAAACTTATAAAAACTGCTCCGTTTTTTATCGTGCATACTCTACAACTCGTTTTTCTCGAATAAGATTTACCTTTACTTCACCAGGATATGAGAGATTTGCCTCGATAGAACCTGCGATCTGCTGAGCAAGTTGTTCGGCTTCGTAATCAGAAATTGTGACTGCATCAACAAATACTCTAACCTCACGACCTGCCGAAAGTGCATAAGCCTTAGAAACTCCTGAGAAACTCATGGCAATATTTTCCATTTCTTGAATACGCTTAATATAATCCTCAGCATTCATTCTACGGGCTCATGGACGTACTGCACTAATAGCATCGGCAATTTGTACAATCTTGGTTTCGATACAAATTTGTGGCACGGCGTCATGGTGGCCTTCAATAATATTGATAAGATTTTCTGAAAGACCATATTTTCTTGCAATCTTTCCACCAATCTCAGGATGTGTTCATTCGATATCATGATCAAGCGATTTACCAAGATCATGAAGCAGTCAGCCTTTCAGAGCCAATTGTGAATCGGCTCCTATTTGTTTAGCTATAGCTTCTGCAATATATGCAACCTCTTTGGAATGTACAAGAATATTTTGTCCGTAACTGGTTCGAAAACGAAACTTCCCTATGAGTGGTATAATCTCATCTGGGATACCCGTGATTCACATTTCATTGAGCGTTTTTTCTCCGAGATCATAAATTACCTTCTCCGCCTCTTGTTGATTCTGTTCAACTATTTCTTCGATACGTGCAGGCTGAATACGCTTATCCTCTATCAATTGTTCCAGAGATTTTTTTGCTATATATCGCCTAAATAGATCAAAACTGGAGATAAATACTGTATCTGGACTATCATCAATAATCAATGAAACTCCCGTTGCTCGTTCAAAAGCGATAATATTTCTCCCTTCTTTCCCTATGAGTTTCCCTTTTATATCATCATTTTCAAGATGAATGAGTGTTTGAGTCATCTCCGCGGTGACATCTCAGGCATATTGTTGTATAGATTTAATGAGAATCTCCCGAGAGAGTTCTTTTTCTTTGATTCGAAGTTCGAGTTTTTTCTTTTCAATTACTGCAAGGATATCTTTTTCATACATCTCTTCTGTTTTTTTTAGAAGAAGTTCTTTTGCTTCCTCTGGAGTCAACTTTGCTACTTCCGAAAGCTTATTTTGTAGTTCTCGCTTTGAATCTTCCATACCTATACGAGCTTTCTCTATTTCGTCCTCTTTATCACGTAGAAGTGTTTGTTTTTTGTCTATTTCTTCTAATTTTTGTTCGATACGTTCTTCTTTTTGGATAATTTTTGTTTCTATTTCTTCTGCTTTTTTTGTTTTTTCACGAATTTCTAGCTTTTCTTCTTCTATTCTTTTTCTTTCTTCGGAGGCCTGATTTTTTGCCTCAGAAATAAGAATTTTTACTTCCTCTTGGCCAGATAAGAGGAGTTTATCAAGACGTTTTTGATCTTCTCAATCTTGTTTTTTAGTAAAAAAAGTGACGAGAAAATACACGAGAAAACCAGATGCGATAGCACCGGAAAAAATACCTATCAAAAGGGTTTGCATAAATGTTTATTGAAAGAAAAGGTAAAATAGAATATTGCATAAAACTGATTTTTCCCTATACTCCTTAGAGGGAAATCTTTTTAAGAAAAAATATTGAAAATTTTGATCGAGATTTGTAGGAAAAATCAGTTTTCCTAGAGACTACTATAAGAAAAAATAGAAAAAGTCAATTTTCATACCATAAAGCCTCCTAATATTTTATCACACGATGCAAAAATATACCTGTACAAGTTGTTCTTATATATATAATCCCTTCATTTGAGAAGAAGATATTATTCCAGGAACGGATTTTGAAACATTAGCAGAAGATTGGGTATGTCCTCATTGCGGTGATATAAAAGAGAGCTTCATAGAAGCACCTACACATATTCAAGAAGCCTCCTCTATAAATATGATAACAGAGGAGGAACTCAGTCATATACCTTTTTATAAGGAACAGTGAGATCAAATAATTGTTCATATTGGAAGTCCTGATACTCCTCATGAAATAGAAGAGAATCATTTTATTGAATATATCGGACTTTTTGAAACAGATGGTGAGATTATTGATATGTGTACTTTACCAGAAGAAAGTGTTATTTTTTTTGAAAATCCATGACTAGAAGACTATGAAGTACGTCTTAGTTGTAATATACATGGGGTTTGGCGAGGCATAAAGATTTAATTTTATTTTTTATATTATATACCATGCTCGTAAAAGTCTGTACTGGAAAAACATGTGGGAGTAGATTTTCTTCATATATCCTTAAAAGATTACTCTCAGAAAAAGCAAAATATGATTATAAAAATATAAGCACTATAGAAGGGTGTGGTTGTCAGGGAAATTGTAAAACATGACCTGTAATTGTTATAGACGATATTCTAACGGATAGAATGGATCCAATAAAAGCAAGTAATCTATACTTGGAAAAATTGAAAAAGCTATAAAAAATCTTCTCTGTCAAGGCAGAGAAGATTTTTTATAATAATTATTTATTTACCGCACCGGTCAGAATTTTTAAAGACTGTTTCATAATATTTGATTGTATTGTATATGCATCGATAGTTTTTTGTTTATCTCCAATTTTTATAAATTGAAGCAATATTTTTTTTGCTTCCTCAAGCTGACGATCATATTTTTTCTCAAAATCTTGAGTCAAAAATTTTACTTCAATATCAGGATTGATCCCTACTTTATCTATTATATAGTCTTTGGGGGTATACCACTTAGCCACTGTCACCTTCATTTCGCTTCCATCGCTCATATTGAACGGCTGTTGCACGGAACCTTTTCCATAACTCTTCGTTCCGACTAAAATAGCAAGATTATAATCCTTTAACGCACCAGCTGTAATTTCTGAAGCAGAAGCAGAATTTTCATTTATCAAGATCACAACAGGGATTGTTTTTCTTCAATTTCCATAAGAGAAATATGACCTATTGAGAAATGAATTTTTTTCTTTCGTCGTTACCAATACTTTATCTTTTTCTACAAAATTTGAGAGGATAGATACTGCTGTTTCAAGATATCCTCAACCATTATCACGCAGATCGATGATTAAACCAGTTGGTTTTTTATTTTCTAAATCTCAGAGTATTCGAGAGAAATCAATAGCCGTTTTTTCTCAAAAAATAGATAGTGCTATATATCCTATATTTGTACCCTCTATAATTTTTCCATCTACCGATGGTATATCTATCTTACGCCTTGTAACAATTTTTGAAATGATTTCCTTCTGACCTGCTCGAATAATTTCTAAAATAACGTTTGTGCCAGCAGCTCATCGAATTTTTGAAACAGCTTCTGTGAGATTTATATTTTTAAGTTCTTCATTATTTGCTTTTATAATAATATCTCCGGATAAAAGACCAGATTCTTTTGCAGGTGAGCCAGCAATTATACGCTCAATAACGACTCAAAAATCATTTTTTTCTATTACTGCACCAATTCCCTCAAAATCTCAAGAGAGAATCTCATTAAATTTTTTTGTTTCATCTACATTAAAATATTCACTATGTTTGTCTCCAAAAGCACCAATAAAACCTTTTATCATACCAGAAACAAGATCTTTTTCTGAAAGTGTATCAAAACCATAATAATTTTCTGAAGCTTTTTTATAAGCCTCATAAAAAAG
>CALREC010000009.1 GCA_943355085.1 Candidatus Altimarinota bacterium | reverse complement strand
GGTGCCGTCTTATATGTTTTAGTTACATCTGATGGAACTGCATTATTTGCCTTCTTGTTCAGTGTAAATTCATACGAAGTATTATTTCCCAAGGGAGCCACTGGTACTATGTCAATAATACGCTTGTTGTCTTCTTCCCCTACAATTTTCCCCTTATCATCATACTTTTCTTGTTTTACATACGCAAGGCGAAATTCCACAAGTTTTCCTGAAACCGTCTTGAGGGTGAAAAGATTCTTATCTAATCCCACATCCGACATAAAAGTCTGTCGGAAAAGGATATTTTCAGACGGGATGAATACATACTCATTCGTATTGTATTCACGAGTATCTGTAAGAGCACCCGATGTATTGTATATCTTTCTATATACCCGAGAATTCAAAAGAAAATCCGCACTTTTCGCTGTTGTAGTAAAATCAGCCGCGAGCGGTTCGGTTCCATATTTTGGCTTTAAGCCTTTCTTAATAGAAAGTCCATAGCTCGTCGCATAGAGAAAAGAACCAGTTTTCGGAGTCACGATGAAAGATGTCTCACTCTCTATCTTGTCTTCGTTCTTAATACTCTGTATTTGTGCTTCTATCTTACTCCCACTTTCGCTTGTGAGCGAGAGAAGAGTAAGAAGTTCATTCTTATCGACGGGAGCCGAAACATCGAGAGTCATTCCAATAACAGGGTCAAAACTCTTTAAGTCGGCCCAGATAGAGAGGTTTGGAGTGATGATATCATCTTCTAGTACTCATGCGAGTGGATACAAAAGTCCTGGCTTATCTGAGACCTTTAGGTGGTATTTTGTCGCAAGCTCGAGTGGTTTATTTGGGATGAATTCCAATACATTTCCATTGGTCCATTTGCATTTTCCTTCCACCTTTGGGGTAATCTCAAGAGGACATGTGAGCTTGTCACGCTCATCCAGATTCGTCAGTGGTACAAGGGGGATATTGAAGAGTACTACGATATTTTGTCCAAGATTTTCGAGTTTACCAGAGGGGAGAATCTTCGTCGCCTTGGCTCCAGAAATAGCCTCAATAGTAAAAATCTGATCATTTCAAAGCTCTTTCCCGTAGGCAGAACGTACACTCGAACCAATGGTCAATGTATATGTCTCACCAATTGTAAGCTTCTTATCGAGCGAATAAGAAATAGTATTTCCATTTTTTAGTTCCACCTTCCCTTCCAAATAAGGACTGAGCATCACATTCTTATTCGTGAGTGAAGCGGGATCAAGATTGCTCGAAAATGTAATATCGATACTTTTTGTATCAAATGGAATCTTTCGGTATTCCAGAGAGAAGTTCGCTCAGGAAACCATGGGAATAGCCCATCGCTTGGAGATTTCTTGATAGCCAAGATATCCACCGACAGAGAGAACGGCAACTGTTGTCACGATAATTCCCGAAAGGATGCGTTTATCTGACGGAATCTTCGAACGAAGATTGAAAAAAAGTTCAGAAAGTTTCATAAGAAAAAAGGATAAAAAAATACCTCAAGAAAAACAGATGTCTGAAACTCGCAGGAAGTGCGAGTAAGTCATAAAAATACCTCTATTTGAGATTATAGAGGTATTTGGCGATTTGCAAGAAGAAAAAAGATAGACAATCGTTAACTAAGCCCGTATCCCTTTTCCTCTTTTAAAAAGTAACCAATTTATGACAAAAAATACGAGGGAAAACAAGAAAAGGACTCCGAGTGAGATATATGGGGAGATATCAGAAGTTCCGTGCATACTGTAACGAAAGCCATCTACCATATAGAGGATAGGATTAAACCGAGAAATTGACTGCCAAAAAGGTGGAAGCATGGATATAGAGTAGAATACTCCACCAAGATAGGTAAGTGGGGTCAGGACAAAGTTTGGTACTATCGAGATCCCGTCAAAAGAATTCGCCAAGAGTCCATTAAGTAGTCAGATGAGCGAGAAAAGGAGTGATGTAAGAAAGGCAAAAAGAAGAGTTAATCCAATATGTGCAAAAGTAACGTGTGTAAAAAAGAAGGCAACCCCGAGTACCAATCAACCAGTCAGGAGTCAACGAAATATTCCTCCTGTGATAAATCCGAGGATTATAACCAAATATGGAGTTGGTGATACGAGTATTTCCTCGATATTTTTCTGAAATTTCGCCATATAGAAAGACGAGACCGTATTCATAAACGAACTCGTGATTACCGTCATGATAACAAGTCCTGGGACGATGAATTCCATATAACTTCGCCCTCCGATAGAAGAGAGTTGGGACCCGATAAATTGCCCAAATATCACATAATAGAGGGTAGTTGTAATAATCGGCGGAACGAGTGTTTGTGTCCAGACACGAAGAAAACGAGTCACTTCCTTACGAACAATCGTCCAATAAGCTATAAAAAGAGCATTCGATGACATGATTGAACGATAAGGAATAAAGAATTATAATAAAAGAGAGATCTACACCTGTGTATTTCGGATAAAAAATTCTTCCAGACGTCCCGATTTCGGACGAATATTTTTGATGACATACCCAGCCTTATGAATACTCTTGAGTGCTGCATCGAGAGTGTGTTCCCGAGAAATAGTAATATCAACCGTTTCATTTTGTATCAGCGGAGTATATGGTGAGAGTTCTGCAATGTGTTCAAATGGTCGGTCCAAATCTATAGTCACTGATTCGTCTTCCATCGATGCGAGTAGTGATTTTATGGGACCTTGTTTGACTATCATACCTTTGTTGATGATGGCCATATCCGTACAGAGCAACTCTGCTTCTTCGAGGTAATGAGTCGTCAATATAATGGTGGTGCCTTCCCGATTGAGATCACGAAGAAAATCCCACATCCCTCGTCTGAGCTCGATATCTACTCCCGCAGTTGGCTCATCGAGAATCAGAAGCTTCGGACTATGAACCAGTGCCCTTGCAATCATCAATCGTCGCTTCATACCTCCAGAAAGTGTTTTCGATTGCATATTTCGCTTCTCCCAGAGTCCAAGAGATTTTAGATATTTTTCAACATTGGGGGCAGCTTCTTTGCGGGAAATCCCGTAGTATCCAGCCTGATTGATTACCACATCATAGACAGATTCAAATATGCCAAAGTTAAACTCTTGAGGAACGATGCCCACATATTTTCGGGCTTCAGATGGATGTGTATCGATATCATATCCGCAGATTTCCACTGATCCTGTTGTTTTCTGTACGAGTCCACAAAGTACTCCAATCGTGGTTGATTTTCCAGCACCATTCGGTCCAAGTAGGGCAAAAAAGTCTCCTTGTTCTACGGTCAAAGAGATTCATCTGAGAGCGATTACTCAGTTCGTATAGGTTTTTGTGAGATTTTTGATACAAAAAGCAGATTGTGTAGCCATGTAAACTCAAAAAATAGGAGATAATAATGATCAGTTTTTGTCCTAGACAGCATCTGGAAGGAGTGGGAGAGAGTGCCTAAAATCTTTTTTTCGATCTCAAACCCATGATGTCTCAGGATATTATAAGTAGTTGTTGTATGAAAAAGCAGTTTTAACAGGAAGTCGTACCCTATTAGAATTCACACAGAGAGGATGGTACAAAAAATCCTCTCTTCCTTCAAAGCGAGGATTATTGAATATTTTTGGTGCCCAGGATGGGATTTGAACCCACACACCTTGCGGCATACGCGTCTGAGACGTACATGTCTACCGTTCCATCACCTGGGCGCGGGGCGTATTATAGGAGGTTTTTTTATTTTGCAACATATTCTCTAGTTTTCATTGCATGGCTACGGTTTTTAAGCGACTCTTTCTATGGTACATAAAGCAAATAACAAAAAGAAGAAATCGCATAAATATGCTGACTTCTTCTTTTTGTTGCTTACAAAACATATTATTCAATAATAGTACTTATGACACTATCTTCCATATTCTCTGATCGATGATCTTGTTCCTCTTCGAGGAGCTCCTTAATGGAGATAACTTGAGAAAGAAATTTTTCTTTCTTGGGAGCCGCCATATTGATATTACCCTCGATTTTTGCGATAAGTGCATCTATTTTCTTATTGACATCATCAATCTTTTGATCCTTCAGCTTTGGTATGACTGACTTAAGCTGAGTGTAGTATTGATCTCTATATTTTTCTACCTGTTCATCTTTTCCCTGACGAAATTCTCCACGAGCCTTCTTTGTCTCTTCCCGAAGAGCTTGATTTTTTGTTACTAATTCCTTTTGTTTTGTAAAGTAATTCTCAACTTCTGTGGCAATACTTCCAGTTCCCACTACTGCTAGGATTTTAGCCACATGTGAATCATGGAGTGCCTTAATTTCAGTCTTAATAGCAGTTTTTCTTTCGTTGGTAGTTCCCGAAGCAGATTCTTCAGTCCTGAGGGTATCAATCATGCCCTTATTTGCTTTCGAAAGTGCTCGGAGTTGCACTTGAACATCCTGCGTGAATTTTCCAAATATTATCTTGAGTCCATCTTGGCCGGTCCTAAAAACTTCTTTGTTCATTTTTATTTGCTCTTTCATACCCTTGTTTTGTTCCATCATAACCTCCCGTCCTTCTTTTCTCTCTTCTCGAGCATGTTTTAATGCTCATTTAGCATCTTTTACACCTTGCATAAGACCTGGGGCTTTTGAACCTTGAATATTATTTAATTCTTCCTTAACAGGAATACTTACAGGTGGTAATACTGGTGTGGTTGTTCCAGAGGCAGTAACCGTAGTCGGATTTAAAATCGTAGACCCGCTATTGGTACTGTCATCAGCATATACGAGACCAGTGGAGAACAGAGTTGTACCAAGAGTCGAGATAGCTACTAAACCAAGAACTATATGCTTATTGTGTAGAGTTTTCATAAAAATAATAATGAATGAGTAAATATTATCGTATCAGTTTGTATGAAGGCGAGTTCTGGCCAGTCCTCGTTCATTTGGCTGAATCCCTTGTGAAAGGTTAGAAGCAATATAAGAGAGAAGTGTATGAACTTTGTAAGAAACGTAAAAATATCCTGAAAAGATTACTTCTATGGATATAGTTCGAGCTTCTCGAGTAAAACCTCTCGGATCATTTTGTAAATCTCATTTTTTTCTTTGGTGGTATGTCTAAAAAGAACATCGATTCTTTGAGAATACTCTAATCAAAAACTACGTGAGCGGGGGAGGTAATTTTTCCATAGCGTTCTTTTAATAAAAAAACATGTAGGCATGGATGGTAGTCATGTATTTTTGACAAGAAAGATTTATCTTCCAGATTCTATAAGGATATCTATTAATTCTTTCACTTCTGCCTCGGTAGCCTTCTCAAGAAGAGTATTGCTCTCATCGCTCTCACCAACAGAGATAAGACTGCCTGTGTCGAGAGTGATGCTTTCGTGTTCGAGATATTCAAGAGCTCAGCTCTGTGAGATATCAAGAGTTTTTGTACTAGTACTTTCGCCTCCAGATACCACAGGGGCTTTCATTTGCATCAGAGGTCTGGATCGTATTGCTCAAGTATGTAAAATATTCTCTTGTGTTTTCAAGAGAACGCTCTGAGGGGCTCCTGTGCTTGAGATTACCCCGGTCTGAGTCGTGCGCATCGATCAGGTTTCAGAGTGTACAGGAGCAACCCTTTCCTGTGTTATACCTCCAGTATTTTCAGATTTGGAGAAAAATTCATCCACTCCAATCTTGTGGTCTCGAACAGCATTATCGTCAACGAGAGTGCAGGAAGAAAGGAGAAATACTATGAGTAAACTGAGTTTTTTCATTACACATAAAAGTGAAGAGTAATTTTTGTTCAATAGTCTTTTTTGCTCTCGATATCAATGACCCAACCATTGATATCCGTAATCTTTTTTACAAGGGAGAGACCGAGTCAAAATCCCTCTTCTTTCAGATAATTTTCTCGGAAATAACGAGAGAAGATATTTGTTAAATTTTTTTCCTCGATTCCAATGCCTCGATCCTCGATTTCAAAGACTCCATTATTAAAACCAATGATTATAGTGCCTCATTCATGAGAGTATTTGACAGCATTTTTCAGCAAATTTCCTATACAGATATGAAAATGCTCCTTGTTGATTTGAAGTGGATAGCTATTATTTTTCAGGACTTTTTTGATCTTGATCTTCTTTTCTCAAATCATCTCCTTATTTGCCACGATGATCATATCTATTTCTTCTATCATATCCAATTTTTCTTTTTGAAAGGAAGCATCGACAAGGTTTATGATACCGAGCATACTGTCAAGAATTTTAGCTATTTTTTTGGCCGAATACAGGGAAGTATTAATCGCTTTTTCATGATTTTTTCCGAGCTCCTGAGACAGGCTCAAAGTTGAGATAATCTCTGCTACAGGAGTCCTGAGCTCATGATTGATATTGGCACTAAAGTCTTCAAGACTCATGATCATCTCTCTAATCGGTGAAAAATTCTTCCCGACAAAATAGTATCCAAGTATATAAAATATGAGAAAAAAAGGAAGAGTAAAGAGAAGGAAAGATCCAAGGACTCAAAAAAGATTGTAGTACGAGTATTCATTCAACTGTTTAACAATGACCTTATATGTGGTATCAAGCTCTATATTTTTGAAATAATATTTATAATCAAGGCCATCATAAAAAGTATCTGGAGTCAAAAAATGATGAGCCGTGAGATCTCCGAGAATTGGTTCATTCCCTTTAAAAATACTCACTCATTCGAGCCCTTTTTCAAGCATGGATTTGATCGCATAATCATTATTTTCGATTTTGCTCAGATAATCAGCCCTATTTCGGAGAATATTTTCTACTCATTTAAGCTTGAGTTGCAACTGATTTTCGATTTTAATATTGTTGGCATAATAAAAAGAAAGGAGGAATGCCCCTTCTAGTAGCCAGGTAGAGAAAAGAATAAAAAGCGCAAAGTAAATACTGAGTCTTTTTCTTCTTTTTTCAAGGAGGCGGAGGTTTTCCATTTTTTAAATCATATAAATAATTAATCTATGGTGTATCAAATTCAGCGTATCGTTTGGATGAGATCCTTTCCGAGCTTTTTCCGTAGATATCCTATATATACATCTACCGTTCTCGTCATAGAAAATACATCATACTGACCCCATACTTTTTCAAGTAATGTTTCCTTGCCTACTATCTTTCCACTATTTTGGAGCAAATAGACGAGGAGGTTAAATTCAAGCACAGTAAATATTATTTCTTTTCCGTTCTTCAGAACTTTCTTCTTTTCGATATCCACTTCTAAGTCCTTGGTTTTGATGACCTGAGATCTTATACTAAAAGATCTACGAGTCAATGCCTGAATCCTCATAAGGAGCTCCGAATATTCAAATGGCTTAGTGAGATAGTCGTCCGATCCAGATTGAAATCCCTTTACTTTATCATCGATCGTATTTCTGGAAGTAAGCATGAGAATGGGGATATTTTTTCCACTCTCTCTTATGGTATTGCATACTTCAAATCCATTCATAATTGGGAGTCCTATATCGAGTATGACAAGATCATAGACATGTGAAGAAAGTTCATAATTGACAAACTCGCCACCAAAGAGTTGCTTGGAGTCGATTCACTTTGCCTCAAGATAATCTCTGATATTATCCGATAAAACTTCATTGTCTTCAACGATAAGGACTTTCATAGAGTACACCGATTAAGTATAAGATTTGGAATGTATATGAAGACTGTAAGAAAATTGTATGAAGAATCATATGAAAAAAGAAGTAAAAAACAAGGGAGTTTGTGTGTAATGTATACGATGTATACGTTGTAAAAACTTTTTAATTTGATTTATAAATCAATATATGGCTTAATAGTAAATGTATAATATATCCTATTCAACACTATGAAAAAATTTCTCTTATTTCTCTCTTGTCTCTTTTGGATGCTTCAGACAAGCTATATCGACGCCAAGTGGTATGGTACGTGGGCGGTTCAAATTTCTGGCCCCCTAACAGAGTGTCCAATAGATGCTGAGCCCGACGCGGTATCACCAAGTCCAGAGCCTTCTGGTCCAAACTATGGAAGTGATGGGTACGCACTATATTATAGACAAGCTCGTGTTATCGGAAACAATGGCTATGCTATAATCTGTCAATTCTGGGATTCTACGGTTCCTACTTGAGGAAGTCTTGTATACACGGATAGTTGGGTTGGTACTACTCAGAGTGTAACCTTTGGAGATTTTGCAGATACTGGAGGTAGTAAATTGAACCGCGTAGAGCTATATGAAGCATCGGCAACCTGGAGTGATAATATTCCAACAATAACGTATTGACCCTGGACAAAGGTAGACACCATAACTCTCGGCAGTACAAATACTTCTGGAACAAAAGTATATTCAAGAGGCTTTAGTAATAGAACTGCATATAAATATAAAACAATTGCGTATGATAATGCTGGAAATGAATCTGTCGAGCTTACAAGTACCAATGCTATAAAGATGGAAAATGAGGTACCCACCTGAACCACTTTTACCTATACAAATGGTTGGACCAATCAGACAACTCAGACTGTGAATTTTAGCATGCAGGATACAGGATGATCTCTCTTGTCTCAATACACACTAGAACAATCTACCGCCACAGATAGTCCGTGATTCTGAGCATGGTGATCCTGGACAGCAGTAAAAACAATTACAACAATAGCTGCTAATACAAAAACGGATTCCTATACCTATACGGCTGGAAATAGGACCGCCTATAAATTTCGCCTAGTTATTCGTGATGGAGTAGGAAATTCATCTACATATGATGGAGCACATATAACAAAAGTCGATACCAATACTCCTATGACAATAGATGTATCTGACACATCTCCCGCGAGCATGAGCAATCTAGAGGCTACTCCTACACAAAATTTTTCTGTGAATGTAGGAGTTAACCAATGATCACCGATAACACTCATAGAAGGATACTTTGAAAATTATTCTTCAGTAAACAATTTTCTCACAACTGCAAATTCGGTATCAAATAATAGTACTCTTAGTTTTGTTACATCTATACAAAATGTCGATAATGATCGTGCCTTATGAACCGGAGGTCGTAATTATTCATTTAAAATAACGAAAATAACCGACGAAGCGGGAAATACTACCTATGATAATTCCGGAATTAAATCATTTAACTATAATGTATTTGCAAATACCAGCATAGGACTTAGTACAAAAACTGTTACACCAGGAAATAAAAACACCCTTACTAATGGAACCTCTATAGCCGATGGAACACTGAAGCCACTTGACATAACCCTCATAGATGCCTATGGAAATGCTGTTGTTCCTGCGACTGGGATTAGTCGAACGATAGATTTCAATTTTAACATTACTAATTTTCTGAAGCTAAACCAATATAATAAATCGGGAGATGCAGTTTTTGCAAGCTCCCCTTCTTCATCATGAGTATATAATACGTTTCCTCAAGCAACACAAGTTACTCCAAGTAATGCTCAAAATTCGACAAATGGAGTATACCCATATTCATTTAAAGTATATACACCAACGTATCAGCAATATAAAGCCGATCCGGATGGAAAATTTAAGATAAATTGAATTACATTTGATATTAACGGAAGCCTTGGTAATAGTGCTGATCAAGCGATAATAGATAGCAACATAGACTTTAACTTCAAACCCCTCTACAAAACAGAGATCACCGAAGATCTCAGGGATGGTTTTATCGAAGGAGCGAGACAGGATTCTTTATTAACTATTACTCGTAATGGAACGAGAGATGGAAATACTCCAAAAGTACAACTTACTTTTAGTGGAACCAATAGTCATAGATTTAATTTTTATGGAGGTACTACTATATGAGATTCTGAAACTACTATTATCAGTACTTTTCAAGATATAACAAGTCCTGTAAATTTTCCAACCAGTTCTAATAACCTCTATACAAAACTCGTACAAAAACCAGGAGTTGTGGGGCGAAGTATGACGGGAGTATTTCTAGCAACACATATCTCGTATACGCTTGATTCAAAAAACATAGTCTATAACTCTAATATCATCGGAAAGGACAATTATCATGGAGAGAGTTATAGCGATAAAACTATTCAGACGGGGGTAAAGATCACTGGGCTCGTATCTACCAAAAAATCAAGCGCACTGGTCGAGGATCAGTTTCCTGCAGACGTAAACATGCTCGGTAATCTCGACAAATATACAAGCAAAACGGCGATTATCCGTAACGCTTTTAGTCTCATAAATAGTACAA
>CALREC010000008.1 GCA_943355085.1 Candidatus Altimarinota bacterium | reverse complement strand
TCTATGGACGTAGGCGCCATGTGCCAGGGGTTCGCGACAACAATAAGATGATTCGCTCCGCAGCAGAGAGGGAGGCTATAAATATGCCGATCCAGGGTACGGCTGCCGATGTTATAAAACTTGCCATGATAGAAATTGATCGATTTCTTAGAGATGGGGGGTATAAATCTCGTATGCTCTTACAGGTGCATGATGAATTAGTTTTTGAAGTACATGAGAGCGAGATGATTATAATGGAAGCCAAAACTCGTGCTATTATGGAAGGAATTTTTCCGGGATCAGTACAACTTCTCCTTGATGTGCATATGGGGAAAAATTGGTCAGAAGCAAAATGATAGACAATTTTTTATTATATATTATGGTATAAATACAGTGCACGGGTCATCCTCTATGAAATTACATTTCTTCACATGTTATTCACTGAGTACAATTGACTTTTTATTATTTTTTCATACATTCCTCAAATTCCTGGATCTAATCTCACCAATGGTTGGTGTGGAAAAGACTGGATATTAACAAAAAATATGGAGATTATTTATGGTAAAAGACCAAGTATTAGATCTTTTTGTTCTGGAAGATAAGATTAATATTGTTGAATCAGTACAGAAAATTCTCCCATCTTCTGTGTTTCAGATATGCGCAGAAGCCATTCGGAAAATAGAAGGGAAGGCTACAAAAGGACTGACTGTTCTGCAGGGAAAACTTGTAAAAACGGTGATTCGTTGGGCGAATGAGTATCTGTGTATGGAGTCATGGATAGGAAAATTTAAAGATTTTCCTAAAACCACAAGACTCACGAGTGCCGTAAATCGGTATATTCATAGAGAATCCCAGAAGCCACGGGACCTAGTAAAGATTCGCAAAAAACGTGTCAAACGGTATCAAGAACTAAAAAATCTTGCTTCTGCTGTCTGTTGTGCCTAATCTGTCGCATAATGGGGGAATTTTTCCTATTAAAATAGCTCACTTTGGTGAGTTATTTTTTGGTGTATTTTATGACCAGAACCCTGAAGATCCTTGAGAGAATGAGTTTTTTTAATTGCATTTTCCTTTCTTTTCTCTATACTCCCGACATCTCATTTATATCATTATCGCATGTGTATGAAAGTCGGAATCGTTGGACTCCCGAATGTTTGAAAATCTACTCTTTTTAATGCTCTCACAAAATCATATGCAGCTGAGGCTGCTAATTTCCCCTTCTGTACTATCGAGCCAAATGTGGGTATCGTAAACGTGAACGATCCTCGTCTCGAGGCTCTTCGAAAAACCGTGAATGGACAAAAAATAGTCCCTGCCAATGTCGAGTTCGTTGATATCGCCTGATTGGTTGAGGGTGCGAGCAAGGGCGAAGGATTGGGGAATAAATTTCTCTCGCACATTCGTCAAGTGGATGCGATCCTCCAGGTGGTGCGTTCTTTTGATGATTCAAATGTACACCATGTATCTGGTTCGGTAAATCCAAAGCGTGATATCGAGATCATTAATACCGAGCTTATTATCGCAGATCTTGAGACGCTTGAGCGACGCATGGGGGATAATGCCAAAAAGACTCGATCAGGAGACAAAGAGGCAGTTGCACGTACTCCTGTATACGAGGCTCTCAAAAATCATCTGGAGTCAGGAAAGCTTGCGGTGACACTCGGACTCGATGAAGAGAGTATGTCGCATATTTCTGATCTTTTTCTCCTCACCAATAAGCAATTTATCTATGCGGTCAATGTAGCTGAAGATAAACTTCTGACGAGCGAAGCAGATCTTCGTACTATTACTGGTATTTTAGATACAAATATCCCCGTCCTTCCTGTGAGTGCAAAGATTGAGATGGAGATGCTTGAATTTAGCGAAGAAGATAGAATGGCATTCCTTTTTGATTATGGAGTTACAACCAATCCTATGGATATTATTATCTCCACTTGCTATAAACTACTTGGACTTCAGTATTATTTTACTGCAGGAGAAATAGAAGTACGTGCCTGGACTATTCATCAGGGCTGGAAAGCGCCACAAGCTGCGGGAGTGATTCATACAGACTTTGAGAAAAAATTTATCAAGGCCGATACCGTAAATTGGCAAGATCTGGTTGAATCTGGATGATGGGCGTCTGCTCGAGAAAAATGAAAAGTACGTATGGAGGGGAAAGATTACATAATGCAGGATGGTGATGTAATGCTCTTTAAATTTGGTGCATAGATCTATTCTACCGTGACACTCTTGGCAAGATTTCTCGGCTTATCGATATCTCTACCAAGCACATCTGCCATGTGATATGCGAACAACTGGAGGATGACTGTCTCAGAAAAAACTTCTGTTTCTCGGAGACTTGACTCAAAAATGAGAAAATCATCATACAGATTTTTGTTTACATCATTGTCTGCTATTACCCCAATCACTTTGCCACCGCGAGATTTTATTTCTTGCACAGAACTTAAATTCTTGCTATATAAAGGTCAGCTTCCGTTGACTATAATGCTCGGAAAATTTGCATCTATGAGTGCTAGGGGACCATGTTTCAGCTCCCCGCTGGAATATGCCTCCGAATGTCTATAGGTGAGCTCTTTTAATTTAAGTGATCCCTCCATAGCAATTGGGAGCTCATAGGACCGTCCGAGATAGAAAAAGTTCAGATAGGGTGCATATTTTTCAGCAATGAGCCTTATCTGATCACTTGTCTGCAAAAGCTTTTCTATTCGCGCTGGTAATTTTTCCATATCTGTAAGTATGGAAATAAATTTTGTGTTTTCAAGATTTCGTTTTTGTCCAAAAGCGAGCGCAAGTATTAAGAAGGTTGCTATTTGGGCAGTAAAAGCTTTACTGGATGCAACTCATACTTCTGTTCCAGCATGTGTAAACAATCATGCGTGCGCGAGACGTGCGATCGAGGATCCAGGCACATTTATGATACCAAATGTGTATCCTCATTTTTCCTTTACTACCTTCATGGATTCGAGAGAATCGGCAGTTTCTCCTGACTGGCTGACAAAAATATAGAGTGTTTTTTTATCAATAAACTGTGTACCATATTTGAACTCAGTCGAGACGCTTACTTCTGTTGGAAGATTCGCCAAATTTTCCAAATATTGCCTCCCGAGACACCCTGCGTGGTAGCTGGTACCCGATGCGATAATATGAACTCGTTCAAATCCTTGTGTCACAACCTCATTGAGTGTTATATTATTGATAGTTTTAGTCTTAAAATCTATCCTTCCGGCAAATACGTTTCTGAGCACTTGGCCTTGTTCATAAATTTCTTTCAACATAAAATGTGGAAAGTCTCAGAGTTCCATAATCTGTTCTGTTTCTATAATATGTTCCTTGTCACGAATAAATTCTACTCATCGATTTATAATCTTGCATTCCCCATTCTCTATGCAAAATATATCACCATCTTCGAGAGTAATATACTCATCAACAAGTCCTATGAGGCTTTTATAGTCACTCGATACATACCAAGCATTTTCTTTGTTTTTTCCTATGACCAGTGGGCTACCGAGTTTGGCTCCAAAAAGCATGCTAGGTTTTTCTCGATCTATAAAAACAAGGGCATATGCTCACTCTATGACGGATGTTAATTTTCTCAGGGCTCTGAGATTATCTCCATTAAAAAGATACTCAAATAGCTTTACCACAACTTCGGTATCCGTTTCGCTATAAAAAACATATCCCTGATCCTCGAGAATCATCTTGAGTTCAGAATGGTTTTCTATAATCCCGTTATGTACTACCGCAAATCGAGCATCAGATGAAGTATGTGGGTGGCAATTGTTTTCTGTGACACTTCCATGGGTTGCCCAGCGAGTATGTCCGATACCCGTAGTATATCACGTAAGTTTTATTCAATTTGTTTTATTTTTAAGTTCCATTACACGTCCTACTGCCTTTATTATATACAAATTATGGTCGTCATTCACCATGCAAATACCAGCACTGTCATATCCCCTATATTCGAGCTGAGCAAGGCCATTGGTAAGTATGTCCATAGCTTCTTTTTTTCCTGTATAGCCAAATATTCCACACATAAGAGAGAAAGTGATGGAGTAAAATTACACCGTATATTATATGATTATATGAAAAATTATGAAATATACCAAATTTATAAAAAAGTTACTTGACTTTTTTATAAATTCACTAGACTTAGCACTTGTTATAAGTATGTGCTAAATATGCAATATGCTCTTACGTCAATTGTCAAGAACAAATATTCAAGAAATATTGTATAAATACTAAAAACAGGATATTATGTACTAAATTCTAACCCCTCTTTTTATGAATTACTTTATTATAAAAAATATAGTTGAAACAACACTCGCTCATTTTTCCTGCAAGGAGTGTGGGACAAGAGCTACGGAGCAGAGTATTCATATACTCTGAACTGCATGAAATAGTCTCAATATGGAAGTGATTTGTTCCCAATGTCAAGCATCCGGCGTCATAAAAGCCGAGATGAATATCATGTGAATAAATACCCCACCTGCTCAGTTTGTAGAACAACTACAAAGAACGGTTGATAGTACTCGTAAAAAAGAGGCTATAAAAGATTCTGATATCTTGAAGGTTCGAGAAGATCTTCAAAAAACACAATCAGTGAGCGATCTATTTAATTCTTAATAACAAACACTAGTATGTTAGGTAAAGTTTTTGCGAGTGCTATACTCATAGCTGTCCTGTATATTTTTTGAGTATTTTTTGCTCCAAATCTTACTGATGATATTGCCAAGAAAATGGGCATCTTGCACATGAATTCAGTTATTCGCCAATTCAAACAATGAGCAGATGTTACGTCTGATACTCTCCTGCAAATTAAGGATGCATCGTGAGCAATAGGAGGTGTTCGGGGCATTGTCAAACAGGCCAATGAAACTATCAATCAAACATCTGAAGCGATAAATAGTATACGTCAGGCATGAGAACAAAAAATAGAACAAGTACAAAAAACTGCAGATTCTATCCAGAGGGCGAGCGAAGCTATCTCTGAGGTACAAAATAATGTTTCTGCATTGACGAGTTTTTCTGGGGCGTCCTACATATCTTGATCCTTGTCTGTGACAGGGGCTCAGAGATAGTAGTATATTTCTCAAAAAATATCCTGCATTTCAGGATATTTTTTATGCTCCGACCCATAGAAATTGACTTGCTTTTTCTTGATTTTTCGCGATAATAGAGACCAATCAACCGCAATCGTGTTTTTTATTTCTTACCTGCAAGTAAGTATGATTTCTCAACTGAATGCTCGGCATAGACCAAGCTATACACTCCTCACATTTTATAAATTTGTCGACATCCCCGAGAGTGAACTCGATCGAGTTGCTCAAGAGCACCTCGATATGACCCGAGATCTTGGCCTCAAATGACGTGTATATATATGAACGGAGGGTATTAGTTCTACCGTGACTGGTAATGATGGACAGTGTTGGGCGTATCGTCAATTTCTCGAGGCTTCACCCTATTTTAAAGATATTCCAGACATGGATATTAAGGCAACTAAGGTTTCTGGTCACGAATTCGCTCGCATGAGTGTCAAGATTCGAAATGAGATTGTCACAATGGGGGCCAAAGTAACAGCAGCAGAAGTACGAAAATTTCGAAAAGAACTGACTCCCGAAGAGTTCAAGAAGATTATCGATGAAGATAAAACCGATGAATATCTCATCCTCGACATGCGAAATGATTATGAATATAGACTTGGACACTTCAAATGAGCGGTTCCTGCCGGAACAGTAAATTTTCGTGAGGTTCCAAAACTTATGGAACATTATAAAAAAATGGCCAACGGACGAAAAATTATCTGGTATTGTACTGGTGGTATTCGTTGTGAAAAGGCATCTGTGCTTGCGGCTAAAGCTGGCATGGAGGATGTTTATGCAATAGAATGAGGAGTGGTAAAATATGTCAATAGCTACAATGACGGCAACTGGCTCGGAAATCTCTATACCTTCGATGGTCGCGTATCGACCGTGGTTGGTGATACAAAAACACATGTCAGTATAGGAGAATGTCTCTACACAGGTGAGAAAACAGACAATTGTGTCAATTGTCGCTACGCTCCGTGTAACGCACGTTTGATTGCAACAGAGAAAGCCTATCGAGATCATCTCGGATTTTGCTCGTTTGAATGTTATCAAAACGCACGAAAAGATAGTCTGGTAAAAGTGGTTGACTGGGATCGATTTGATTATAAAGTAGTTGGAAAAGACGTCCGTACTAATGGCTCTACGCTTGTGCAAGATCATCTCGATAGAAAACTTTTAAAGAAAACTTGGAAACATCAAGTAAGTCAGAAAGAAGAGATGATTTGTGAGTGTTAAGACTATCTCATTACTCGTTATGATGATGAAATGAGTTGTTTATATAATCTTTTACACTCACTCACCCACCATCTTTCTCATACAATCTCTACGAGGTTTGCCATACATTCTACTGAGTTGAATAAAAAACATACAGTCTATACTATCTTATTTTTATTTACACATTTTCTATGTCTCATAAAATTATTTCAGCTCTTCTTATCGGAACTCTTCTTCTTGCATCTTGTGGAACAACTAAGCCAGAAGTAGTGGTAAAAGATACAAAAAAACCATTTCTTGTAGATACAAAATTGGCAAAAGATTTCACTAAAGATTATACGATTGAGAAATCTGGTCGTCTTGTCGGCACTTCTACGATTGCTCTCGCGAGTCAGGGTGTCGGCCGTGTCACGAGCGTGGCTGTAAAAGAGGGGGCATCGGTAAAAAAATGACAAATACTTGTTTTCCTCTCTGATACGACGGCAAATTATGATATCCGATTGGAACAGGCTCGAAATGCTCTCCGTAATGCAGAAGTAAATATAGAAAGTACGAAGCTACAACTTGATAAAACTATTGCCGATACAAAATTTGCTCTTGAGAAAACAAAGTCAGACTACTTTTCTATTACTGAAGATGCGGTAAAAAAACTCGAAAAAGCCAGACGTGATTCAGCTAAGGCCATTGTAAGCTCGACAGGATCAGATGCTCAGGCTGCTCTTGAAAAATCCGAACTGGACTATACTAATCTCCAAAACACCAATGATCAAACGATAAAAAACCTAGATGCCACCTATAGGCTTTCATACAATGATCTTAAAAAACTTATGGCGAAAATGTTATATCAGGGGGATAAGGCTTTTGGATTAACAGATAAATTTCGCAATGATACCGTCACCAATAAACAATATATGGGGGTGAGAAATTCTGCAACGCGTACCGCTTTGGAACAAGCGTATACTTATTTAGTGAGAGAAAATACTAACCTAGAGCAAGCGGCTTCGATTCAGATCGATGAATCAAGCGCTCTTATAGAAATCGAAAAACTTGGAACATACTATCCGATTATTCGTACATATATACTTGCAGCAAGTGATTATATAGAAAACTCTATTTCGAGTAGCTCATTTCCTCAGTCGGTGATCGATGCATATACGACTGAATATCTCGGCTACAAAACTGAACTTTCAAGTATCGAAACAGGATATACAAGTTTTAAGAATACTACCTCGAGCTTTCTTTCGAGTTATAAAAATAATGAAGCCTCTGTGGCTGCCGGTCTTGAAGTACAAAAAATGAATCTCTCAACGGGTGAGTTTGAATCTGCTCTTGGACTGGAGCGTATTCAGATTGGCATAAACCGCGATATTACACAAGCTCAGATTGCTGTTGACAGTGCCGAATCCAACTATACAAATGCTGTTGCCAATAAAGATATCACTATAAAAAAACTTGCCGTATCTCTAGCAGATGCTCAGCTCTCTTTGGAGCAAGCCAATAAAGAATTTGCAAAACTTTCGATTGTTTCGCCGATCGATGCAACCGTTACTCGAGTCAGTGTTTCTGTTGGTCAAGAAATTGCCGCAGGAGTCCCTGTAATAGAAATTGCGAGCCGAAATCCAGAGATTATTTTTGATCTGGATTCCGATGCTGTAGTGCTTTTGAAAGTATGATCGACACAACCGGTAATATACGATGGTAAAACATATACCGGGATAGTAGTATGAGTATCGCAGGTGGCAAATGAATCCTTGCTCTATACTGCACGCATAACCCTCTCAGAGTCTCCAAAGTTTCTCGGTGGAGTTGCAACTATACAGCTTTCTCTGAAGAGCGAATATCCTATGTTTCCAAATGAAATGGTCAGAATTATTTCTGAGGAGCAAGGAGAGATATCTATATATTCTGGGTCTACTATTACTTCCATGAGCGTGAAAATCGGTGCTGTTGTAAACCGAAGTATTCAGATTATCTCACCACTCTCCAGTGAACTAGAGATTATTACTTCAGATGTATCAAACTTTGATGAGAAGAAAAATATCATCGAAAAAAGAAAAACTCTTGAGTAATCATATCCCCACTTATTCCCAACCCCTCTCCTTTGAAGGAGGGTGAGTAAATAATAATGCCTCTCTTCTCATTTTGAGGGAGAGAGGGGCTAGAGGGATGAGGAATTTTTTTATCTTTTTAAATAACTCCCATGTCACAAGTGCCTGATTCCATCAAAAAAATAACCGAAAAACTCGAGTCTGGATTTCTTGGCTTTTGGCTTAGAAAATACCGTATTTCCTATTTGCTCATCCTTGCGATTCTCGTTATGGGTGCTGCCGCACTTTTCTCTATTCCGAAAGAATCTTCTCCAAATATCAAGTTTGGTCTTGTGGTTATATCAACGGTCTATCCTGGTACGAACCCAACTGATATGGATGCCCTAGTAACTGCAAAGCTCTATAAAGAAGTTAAGGATATAAAAGGATCGAAGAAAATCACGACGAGTTCGAGTCTCGGAGTTTCATCTATCAGTATGGAACTCCAACCAGAAACAGATACTATGAATTTTATGACAGAAGTTCGTAATAATATCGGACGAGTGAATCTTCCAAAAGATGCTAAATCTCCAAATGTGACAGAAATAAAAACCGATACCAATCGTGTCTATGATGCTACTTTTTACTCGCCGGATAAAAGTGTATCACTCGATAAGCTTCGTATTCTCGGACAAAAGATCAAAGATAAACTCTCCTCTCTTTCGGTTGTTGAAAAGATAGAATATGGGAATACCAATATCTATGATGTGCGTATCGTTTTTGATAAGGCAGAAGTGAAGGCTATGAAACTTACACTGGATCAAATCGCTCAGGCGATCCGATCGTATCATCAAGACGCGCCAATTGGTAACTTTGGTGTCGGGGATCGTAATTATGATTTTCGTATCGGTGGTAAATTTGAAGATGCTCAACAATTCCTTGAAGTTCCGATCAATCTTACTTCTGGAAAGACTATTCGAGTTCGTGATATAGCGCAAATAGAGCGATACTATAAAGATACGTCTATAAAACGAGTTGGCTTTCCTTGAGGAGAGGCATATTCATCAGTAAATATGACTATTTTTAAAAATGATGGTCCAAGTATTTTTGCTGCGAGCGAGAGCACAAAAAAAATTATTGAAGAGACTCTCAAAACCCCTGAATTCTCCGGTATAAAAGTTGCTTATAGTATGGATTTGGCAGATAATATCAAAGATGATTACAAAGAACTTACTCACGAGGCTATTGTTACTACCACGCTTGTATTTATAGTTATGTGGTTGTTTGTAGGTTTTTTTGACGCACTTTTTGCTACACTTACACTTCCGCTTGCATTTTTTGCCACATTTATACTCCTGAATGCATTTGGATACTCACTCAACTTTTTGACAAATCTTTCTCTGATCCTTTCGTTCGGTATAGCCGTTGACACGATTATCGTTATCGTTCAGGCTGCAAGTGCGAAAATCCGCGTTGGGCATGAGCCGAAATCTGCTATCATGATTGCCCTACGAGAATATAGTTTGCCAATCACAGCAGGAGTCATGACCACAATCTTGGCTTTTATACCCATGATGGTCCTGCCTGGAATTCTCTGAAAATTCCTCGCGTATATTCCGATTACGATATTTGGGGTTTTGGCAAGTGGATTGATACTAGCTTTGACTGTAAATACTGCCCTCTATGTTGCTTTTGTAAAAGGCAAAAAACAATACGTTCATGACGAGTCTGTTATCGAATATGCCGACCCGGATGAGCAACAACTGCTCGCTTTTGAACGAATAGGAAAAGAAGAGATAAGAGGGGAGTCAGCACCTATGAGAATACGTATTATTCATGCAGTTACCGCTTGGTATAAA
>CALREC010000007.1 GCA_943355085.1 Candidatus Altimarinota bacterium | reverse complement strand
CCATTCATGGAGATAAAGCCTATGGTTCAGAGTATGGTGAGTATGGTTATGACGACTATGAGTTCGATGAGGGTGAATCATTTATAATCTCTGGTAGTTGTACTCGCAGTAGTGATGGTAGTGCCAGTAGTACCTGTTTTTGTCTGTTTCATATGGGGGAGAATTAAGTGAGATAAAAATATATGTTGTAGTGTGGGGGGAGACTGGTCTTAGTATAGAGAGCTTTGTGGTTTGTCAAAAGAATTTTAAAATTGATATTTTTTGAACTGAGGGATGTAGTTCCGTTATAAAAAGTAAAAAATATTGCGTTAATTCCTCTGTAATCAAATTGGTATTAGAGGAGTTGATTCTGTAATCGTGCGTTAAAATTAGAAACTTCTTGCGATAATTACACGGACAAGATTAGGAGGGATTGTTGGCAAAAGAGTATCAGTAAACTGTCCATCGAATGGAATACACCTCGTGGTTCCTTTCCAACGATCTTTTATGATAGCCTCTAGTTCTGGATTACGATCCCAAGCATAGAGAGCAAATTTACCAGATTCGAGAGCTATGCCAATATCTTCAATTGTATGACATAGAATTGTGTTTTCCGTAAGTCGTTGTCTACTTCTTGTTCGGAGTGCCATTTGTCATTCTGTATGCATACGCTCAACAGTTCTTCGTACCTCACTTAATTCGATGATTACTTTTTCTCCAGTGATACGCGATACGACAACACACTTTCATCCTTCCATATCACGCTCTCCGCATTCAATACGAACTGGGTATCCAGACTGTTCCCAATCACCGATCTTTTCTCCAAGTCGAACATTTCTTTGATCGATGAGAACTTTCTCACCATTTCCAACAATCGCTCTAAAATATTCACCCTGAACAGGTACTTCATGAGTATGGTTCAGCATAGATTTTGCAATCTCGCGGACATATAGATTTATGACCGCTTCATTTCATTTGCCATAAATAGGAAGTATAGTTGCCAGGTACTCGCTCATTTTTGGAGGCACAATAAGACCCTTGTCATCAGAGTGACTTGAAATAATACCGCCAATAGATCGTGTAGAAAGTCACCATGAAGTATACCAAGGATTATCAATATCTCCATTTCTATTTTGAAACTTTACATCGAATCCTTTCATGAATCCCTGTCCAAGAAGATGTGAAGTACAAATCTGCAGAGCCCATCAGTTACTCATCATGGGTTCATAAGTATATGTGGTATCGGCGCCAGCAAATTTCTCACTCGGACTCTTGGTTCCAGAAATTCCCTCAATAGCCATGAGCTCATTGATTGTTTCAACATACACACTATGGAGTATTGCACGTGAGAATTCATTGGCCTCTTCTCGAGTTTCATGAAGTGTATGTCCCTCTTGCCAGTGAAATTCAGCAGTACGGAGAAAAGGCCTGGTGCGCTTCTCCCAACGAAGAACGCTGACCCATTGATTATACAAAAGTGGAAGGTCACGATAGGAATGAAGACGATTCTTAAAAAAGTCACAAAACATGAGTTCTGATGTGGGACGTATAGCCAAAGGATCTTCAAGTGCTTTTCCACCACCGATAGTCACTACTGCAAGTTCTGGAGAAAAACCTTCCACATGATCCTTTTCACGCTCAAAGAAACTCATCGGAATGAGCATCGGTAAAAGTAGATTTTGTACTCCGAGTACATCTAATTTTTGCTGCATAGTGGAACGTATCCTCTCCCACATAGTAACAGCCTTTGGAAGAAATGTAATGCACCCTGGGGTAGGAGAGTATTCAAATAGATCAGCTGCTTTTGCGACATCAAGATACCATTGATTATAGTCTATATTTTGAGAAGTGATATTTGGCATAAAAAAACAATATAATATAATATGTAAAATGTAAAATGTAATCAGGTTGTGTAGAAAAGAATTACGAGTAAAATACACAAGTCATTCGCGAAGTTTCACTTAATAATCCTTTTCCAATATGCGAGAGCCGAGCGAAGATTATTTCTCTCGTAAAAACAGGGGGATATACTTCAAGTATAAACAAATAATGAAAGAGACCAAATAAAAAAGAAAAGAATGTTCTCAAATATTGAAAAATCCACAAAGTATTATAGAATACTTTGTGGATTCACGAGTATATATCTCTCGGATTTTGAAAAATCTGCTTCGCTGTAATAAAATTGCAAGTACAACTTTATTTTAATCCCGTTGTTCCAAATCCTCCACGATGTACATTTCCCATACTTGCTACGAGTTCCAGCTCAGGCTTTTCAATTTTCACAAACATCCCCTGTCAAATGCGTTCTCAAGCCTTGATTGTAACTATCTCTTTTCGCATGTTGATATAAGGAAACTTTATCGTGTCAGTATCTCCGCAGTAATCTTGATCGATGATACCGATACTATTCACCTGCATGAGTCCATAGTTCTTAAATATACTCGAGCGTGGAGCAGTGACAAGACAGTATCACTCTGGTGTTTCTACAACAGATCATGTCTCAATGAGCTTCCACTCGCCTGGACCAAAAATAACATCTTCCTGAGCCTCAAAGTCAAATGCACAAGCTCATGAGGTTTTATACTCAGGGAGTCTTCCAGTACTGTTTTTAATACGAACTTTCATACAATAAAGCGTAAAGAAATATATAAGTCTAATTATTAGAAATAATGTACTTTATTGGTTCATGCTACCAAGATTTTTGACAAGAAGTTCACCAATTTTCGTAACCCTGCTTACAAGTTTTGATTTCACATATTCACCAGAAAAAATCCCATTTTTTTTCTCATGTGCCGTTTGGTATAGGGCAAGACTTTATATTACTCACACAGATGCCTTTTTCTTTATGCTTTCAAGATTCACAAGTATCCTTATTGGGTTCTGGCTGAGGCAGAAGAGGTGCTGGTATTAATTCTGGAGTAGGCTCTGGCTTGACTGGAGGAATCAGAGGAGTAGTTTCTACTGGCAGAGGATTGAGAATAGGCTCTACTGGACGAGGAGTAGGTTTTGGTTTTTGTTCTGGCTTTGGTTTTGTAGGAGTAGGTTCTGGCTTTAAGGGAGCTGGTTCTGTTGGAATGGGAGTCGGAGTAAGTTCTGGCTTTCAGGGAGCTGGTTCTGGTTCTGGCTTTGGTTTTGTAGGAGTAGGTTCTGGCTTTGGTTTTGTAGGAGTAGGTTCTGGTTTTAACGGAGCTGGTTCTGGTTCTGGTTTTGGTTTTGTAGGAGTAGGTTCTGTTGGAAGAAGAGACCCATCAGCACTAATTCATAGAGCCTTGAGAACTGCATCCATATGAACTAACTTTCAAATATTTCCTTCAATATAGACAGAGGTCTCTTGAAATAAAGTCTTTATTTCTGACAAAGATATCTCTGGTTTGTATAATTTAATAACAGAAACGATTCCTGCCACATGTGGAGTTGCCATAGATGTACCATTCATATAAGCATATCGCCCTCCTGGTAATGTAGAGTATATGTCTACTCATGGAGCAGAAACATCAACTTTGCTTCCAAAATTTGAAAAACTTGCTTTTCGATTATTTTGATCAATAGCTCATACAGTAATGGCATTTTTACATCCGGCAGGTACTTTCTCTGATATATCTTCATTTTCATTACCCGCTGCTACAACAGATATGGTTCCTTTTGCAAGCGCATAGTCTATAGCTTCACAGAGGGGATCATTATTTGGATTACCCACACCACCAAGACTCATATTGATAACAGGAATCTGGTTATCTGCAGCATATTTGATAGCATTATAAATATCATAAGAACTTCCTACTCATTTGCCATTCAAAACCCTCAATCAAACAAGAGAAGTGTTGCTATTAACGCCATATACTCATTTCCCGTTAAGGATTCCACCAATCGTACCAGCTACATGAGTTCCGTGACCATTCTCATCGGCATAAGTGTTACTATTAGAAAAATCTTTAGAAAGATTCACGTCAATATTTTCCTTCAGATCAATATGATTTTTGTCAATTCCAGTATCGAGTATCGCAACTTTTATCTTCGCTCAATTGTTCAACATAGACTGATACTTGTCTGCACCTAAATGTTGCATACCCCATAATTCATCTACTTTTTCTCAAGCAAGAACATTGGTAGTATCTGCCTTGATAATAGACGGTGGGACAATCTCCATGCCAAGAATATTTTCTGGCAGTTTTCCTGCATCGATCACATCAAGAATCTCCTCTCCGATCATGTTGGTTTTAGAAATGATTACTTCGACATAGTCATCTACTTTTCACTCAAGAACATCTCAAATAAAAACACCAGTTCCAAATATAGAAAGGTTTTTTTGTATCTTATCAACTGTCAGGGGAGTTTTTAAAAACAATCGATAACTCTCTTTCTCTTTTAATGAATCAGTCAAGATATCTACATTTTCAGCTATTTCTTCAGTATTCATTCACAGCAGGTCACTCTCTGCGTGTGCATAGTCTTTCAGAGAACGCTTTTTTACTTTAGAGTCCAGTGTTTTTAAAACAACTTTTTTCTTGGCATCCTTGACTATATTTTTTATCTTTTTTGTATCTTTTGTTTTTTTGAGAATATCACTCACTTCCTGTAGATAGAGATTAATTTCTGTTTTTACGTCAGTCATTTGTTGATCCAATTGACTATCATTAATTTTTTTAATATTTAAATCGAGATATCAATTTATAGTCGATTGTACAGCCTGTATATCTTTCAGCGATTGAGAGCTATCAAGGGTAGTATTATTCTCGATAGCAAATACCGACACGTGGATGCTTATGAGATACGAACAAATAATACTAAAAACAAGACTTCTTTTTTTGCGACTATACATAAACATAAAAGTTATAATATAATATACGACAAGTTTAAACGAGTATTTTTAAAATGCAAGTTTTTAGATTATTTCTTATTTCATCTCTATAAGCTTCCCATCTTTAAACTCTATAACGGATAGCCTGACTCGCTCCAAAAGGCGTTCAAAGAGATAATAATCTTCTTCTTCTGTTTTTAGAGAGAATGTCACACAGGAAAGACCATCCTTGCTTTGACAAGCATGTATTTCTTCAATATTTATACGCATAAGAAAGAATATCTCTGTCAACTTCTTGAGTACTCAGATTTTGTTTTCAAAAAACATTTCTGCTCGTATTGAAAGCCCCTGAGTTTTCATACCTTCCCAGTATGCAGGAAGATAGCGATCAAAATCTTGTTGCTTAAGGGATACACAATCTATCTTGTGAATATTTACACCCTCTCGTGTTATGTAGGCAACTACTTTATCCAGAACCTTTGGCTTACAGCAATTGGCAAATCGATATGGGATATGTTTTTCACCACCGATAATGAGATGTAGCGATTCTTCATCGTGTGATATTGTATGGGCCTTTTTTTGAATCCTAGTCTGTTCCTGGAGTTCTTTGAGTTTATGGAGCTCCGAACTTCCATTTTCCAGTATACTACGTGCCACTGAGGATGGTTTTCTGGAAAGATTTCCAAGTTGCACTAGCAGATTTTCACGTTCCTCGGTATTCAGATTTTTGCCATCAATGTACTTAAGGAGTGACAGATCTTTATCGAGAGTTTTATTGAAATGCTTGAGCAGATGAGCATTGAGCATGAAGCGGCCTTTTTCTACGAGTTCTTCACGATTCGTTTTATTATTATACGACTTTATACATTCTCTTGCACGATTTGTTTTGACAAAAGAAAGCCAGGTGATATTTGGATGCTTGTTTTTATCTGTGATAATTTCGACACTCTCTCCATTGCGTAGCTCATAATCAAGATGTACGACGCGTCCATTTACACGAGCAATCGATATATTGTCTCCAAGCTTGGAATGAACAGAATAAGCAAAATCGACTGGGGTTGACCCCTTTGGTAGTACTTGTATCTCACCACGAGGAGTAAAGGCAAAAATACGATCATCGAACACTCCTATTTTCATCTGGCTCATGAAATCAGAATCCTCAGAATTGTCAAGAATTTCTTTCAATTCTGCTGCCCAATACGTATCTTTCGCTCGCTTTGACTGTCCTGTCTCAGAGTAGGCAAAATGGGCTGCTACACCAATTTCAGCCTGACGATGCATATCAAGCGTACGTATTTGGATCTCAGTTGGTTGTGTGCGGAATTCATGGAACATACCTACAACCGTTGTATGAATACTCTGATAGCCATTTTCCTTTGGGAGTGCCATGTAATCTTTGAATCTATTGGGGACAGGTGTCCATATAGTATGAATAGCACCAAGTACATCATAGCAATGATGCACCTTATCGG
This sequence comes from Candidatus Altimarinota bacterium, assembly GCA_943355085.1. Classification (GTDB taxonomy): domain Bacteria; phylum Patescibacteriota; class Gracilibacteria; order BD1-5; family UBA2023; genus UBA1545. The sequence continues at coordinate 4,181 of CALREC010000007.1, read as the reverse complement.
TAATGATCCGAAGAGCAAAAAGATCATAAATATCTTGGACGCGTTCATATCATTTTCGTTGCATTTTTTTATAGATACTCCATGGCGATTTGACACGATAGGAGATATCAACTATTGCTACGCCTTCTGGCATATGATCTAAAATCAGTTGTTTTACCTTCGTTGTAAAGATCTCTTGGGCCTCTTTAAAAACATCAAGTTCAGCCCGAATTTTATGATATTCTTCGGGATGAAGAATCTTAAAACATTCAGTTTCAAGTGCTTCTTTAAAATCAAAAATACCAAGGCGATCCGCGATTGGAGCATACACATTGAGTGTTTCAAGAGCTATGCGCTCACGCTTCTCTTTGCTTGGTTGAAATTCAATAGTCTTCATGTTATGGAGACGATCTGCAAGTTTTACAAATATAACACGTACATCTTCACTCATGGCCACAAACATCTTTCGAAGACTTCCAATAGTGCGCTCTTCTCCACGGTACTTCAGATGAGAAAGCTTCTCCATTCAGGCAGTAATATAGGCAACCTCATCTCCAAATAATTCACGTATATCTTCAACCGTCTTATTGGTATCCTCAGGCACATCATGAAGAAGACATGATTGAATGGTAACAATATCAGGTCTGAGTATGAGAAGCTCTCTCGTAGCTTCAACCGGATGAATAATGTATGGATCGCCAGATTTACGCAACTGTCCTTCGTGCGCATTTCTCGCATATATATATGCCTTTTGTATTTCTTCAGCAATCACTTCTTTGGGGATATTTTTCATATACCCTTGAGCTTCATCGATAATGGATTTTACGAGTATATTTATGTGAAAATAATCCGGGGAAGCAGACAAAATAGAGGGCATGAAAATAATATTTAATAAATATTCAAGCAGAGTATATAAGATTTTTTGAGCTTTTCAACAGGAAAAAGTATTTTTTGTATTCATTTTTCAGAAAAAAAGAGGCCAATTCTTCGGGGCTTTAGATACAAAAGAAATTTAACTTTTGAAAAAAAGCAATTTCTAAGTATATTTCGGTATAAATATTTTAAAAGCCTATATGTTCTCATGATATATTGAATTCTTAATGCAATACTCGGAAGTATTGCATGAATATTTTGGAAAAAATCTCTCAATCTCTCAACAATTCCTCATGCTCTTTTTTTTGGCATCGGAGGTATAGGGAGTATCTTGGTGATACTTTTCATCTTGTGAATGGGGAAATTTGAACTTCCAAAAGAACTCTGGATCTTGGCAATACCTCTGATAGATGCTTTTGTGGTAACATATAACTCGACTCTTTCGCAAAAAATTTATACCACTGAAAAGATTTCCACTCTCTTGCCATATGAGAATCTCTCTTCCATTATTACGATAATAATTGCTTATTTTCTTTTTCGGGACACACCTATCACCACTCTTTTGATCGCTTTGAGCATCATCATAATAATATTTATATTTTCTTTTGATTTTCGCACACATGAGTTCCCACGACAATTTTGACCCATTGTACTCAATAATACTATCAATGGGGTTCGATCTATTGGTATCTGATATGTTTTAGTCCATATGAGTAGTCCGACATTTTATACTATACGAAATATCTTGACTACTCTCATCGTTTGGATTGGCATATTGCTCGCTTCCCAGCTTATTTTCTTAAAAGATGTAAAAAAAGACTTTCTTGTACCACGACTCATGGCATCTTTCATAGGTGCCGTAAGTGCGCTCATAGGATTTACACTTATATCACAATTTGGACTCATCACCTCTACCCTCCTTGGTTTTCTCTCTATGCTCTCAACCGTGATACTTGGATATCTCTTTCTTGCTGATAAGCCAGAAAAGAAAAGTATCCTACTTGCCATAAGTGTAGCAATCCTGGTCGCATGTTCTAGTTTTTTTAAAGCATAATTTTAATTATATAATCCTCAATATATGTCAAAAGAACAAAATGAGAAATTTGCTCAGATCGATAAAGATAAAAAGCAAAATATGCTCTCAGAAAATGAACAAAAGAGCGAGATTGCTCGCAATATTGAGTATAAAAAACACAAAGAAACACTTCTTGCACATATTGAAAAAGATAAAAAGCTGTTTTTTCTTAAATCTCTCATCGAGCGAGGTCTCATAGAAACATCTACGGTTCAAAAAGTCATCGATGACGAAGACCTCGATGAAGTTGCTCTCGCAGAGATATTTAGTAAGCTCGATGAGATAGAGACAACTCATTCTGTAGATATAGTTTTTCCGAAAGCTTATCGTATTTCACGGGAAGAGTATATCTTGGCTCTCAAAAATCCAGCATCAAGAATAGAAACTCTCACGAAACTAGATGCTTCTCTCATATTCATCTATGATAGTCTTCATCCACATGCCAGTATGGGTATACTCGATTTTTTTTCGGGATTTATGCATATACTCGATAAAAATCTCATCAAAATACAAGAGCATACGATTGATATAAAAAGAAGTCTTGAGTAAGTTTATTTCTTATATTTTTCGCTATGTTTTGGTGAATACTGACCGCCTGTATATCTGCAATAAATACGATTGTTTACAAAAAATTGCTTGTTATTAATACTCAAAACAAAATTTCATCTATCGGCCTCTACGGCTATATGTGCCTCATAGTTGTTTTGATTATCGGAATCATCTATGTGGTATATCCTAGCTCGATTACAATAGATTTTAGTCAAATCTACACATCTTTTTTTACCATTTGAGGAATATTCCTTTTTTCTGTATTTTGAATGATTGCAAATATACCAGCTCAGATTGCATATCGACAAGAAAAAATCAGCGTACTTACGCCATTTGCAGAAACAGGAAGAATCATAACTCTCATTCTTGGTTTTTTTCTGTTTGCCAATACATCCCTCGTGACTTTTTCATTTGCACTCGTCAGCGCATTCGTCCTAGTCTGAGCAAGTATCAATTTTAAATCTTTTGCGATCAATAAATATTGTCTCTTTATCCTACTTACTTGAGTCATCCAATCGATAAATACTATTATAGCAGGGTATATAATACTTAAGCTGAGTACATTTTCTTTTATTTTTGGTGTCAATATTATAGCCGTATGTATCACTCTTTTTTACATGTTATCTTTCAAAAGATGAGAACTTGTAACTATACCATCTCAAACCACACGGCCCCTTTTGGGCATGTTAACTCTCAATAATCTTCTCTGGCTTGTATCATACACAATAACTCTGTATCTCATGAAAGAGCTCGGCATAGTTATGACGTCCCTGCTGGGTATGATAACCATGATTCTCACAATTCTATCAAGCTATATATTTTTTCGAGATATCCCAACACGCAAAGATATAATCGTCGCATGTATTATCATGCTTTGTGTGGGTGGAGGAACTATTTTGCAATAATTCATACCTTCCTATGAACTCATTACTGTATCTTGTATTTTTGCACACTATTGGCTTTTCTCAAAAAGCTCTTTCTCGTTTATTTGAAAAGAAAACTCATTACCAGGAATTTTACGAAAATATAGACCAACTCACTCTTGAGCAACTCTGATATAAAGCAGATAAAATATCAGCTATACTGACCGCAAAAGAAAAACTTGATATTGCCAAAATTACACATGTTATAGAGGCATTACAGGTGAAGATCGTAACGATATGGGATGTTGAATATCCTGAATTACTGCGACAAGTTCCTATATCGCCGTATTTTTTATATATACGTGGGACACCCCCTTCTCATACCAATCTATTGTCGGTCGTTGGATCCAGAAAGAGTACCCCATATTCACGAGCAACTCTCTCAGAAATACTCCCTGAAATCATACAAAAATGATACGGAATAGTTTCCTGAGGTGCCTATGGCGTAGATTCGCTCGGACATAAAATCACCATAGAACATGGCGGATATACTTTGGCTGTCTTTTGAACAGGCATAGATCGATGTTATCCCCAAGAGAACAAGGACCTTTTTAATGAGATACTCAAATCAGGCTGAGCACTTATATCAGCCTTCCCGATAGGCATGTGACCCGAGCCTTACAACTTTCCTATTCGCAATGAGATAGTTGCTGGTATTTCGAGGTGAACACTCGTAACTGAGGCGGCAGAAAAATCCGGAACTCTCATAACTGCCGGTCTTGCACTGGATTTTGGACGTGATGTGTTTGCTTTTCCGGGTGACATAACCAAAAAGACAAGCA
>CALREC010000006.1 GCA_943355085.1 Candidatus Altimarinota bacterium | reverse complement strand
GAAGTTCAATTATCTTTTATGAAAATTCTAATGGGATTTTAGTATATAAGATCCATAAAGCCACTCCCTCCAAAGTCCTATAGTTCTCTCTATGAGTCCTAACTTAGCACATTGAAAATACCTCTCCTTCATGTCTTTATGGTCGTGTTTTCTATGCGTACGAATATCAAATTTATTCTTCCGTGAACTTTTTTTCTATAAATTATGGTGGTAGATACGGTTTTGCTCTATACTCTATAATTAAATGGTCGGGCTTAGTATGGAGTATATTCTGCCAAAAAATCTTTTGACATATAAAAAATCCTTCGTATAAATAGCTGGCCATATCTAGGGGCTTTATTCTTGGATTGTTATGAAAATAGGAGAGTGGTGATGACTTCACAGATCACATCTACAAATAGGAGTGCTACCGAGGGTCAAATCAAGCAATTTTCTCGTTTGGTCGAAGATGCTGCATTGAGCGCTATTGATACTATTGGTATCAATAAAAGTTCTATGCAAAATATCATCGAACATGGTGGAGAATTACAACAAGGCTTAAGTCAGGTAATTCAAAAACTTGCGATTATCTCACCCGAGCCAAATGATCGGTATGGATATTTAGAGGGGCGTAATCTAAGATTGGAAGATCTGGTTCGTCAAATGGATATCATCCATGCGCAACCAGAATATGCGCACTTGGACTTGAATGCACCTTGGAAGCTTGCAAAAGAGTTACTCAAGTCTCCTGATATTCCTATGTCACGCCAGAAACTGCAAGTGTCTATCGACCCCTTGTCATGTTTTCCGGACTATAACCAAGCTTTGGATGCTTCTATCAATATATTGTCTCGGAGTTATGGTAAATATTTTGAAAGCCATGTCAAGAAGCGGGATTTTGGTCCTGAGTGTTTGCGTCAAGTCGCTACTCTAGTTAATCCTATAGAATCGAAATTACGTGAACAGCAAGGAAGTGGTATCTGGGTTGAGCTTTTCAGAAGGCCAGAAACAGAGTTTCGTCTTCATCTCAAGAAAATGACCGCGGAATTTTTGAAACAGGAACAAGAAAAATATTTTCTTGCACAGGGTATATCTAGAGACAAAAGAAGGCTTCTCTACGGTGACTGCAATTATGCACTACCAAGATCCACTTTCATGATTGCTTCATGGTTGTTGGTTGAAACACTGGAACCATTTCATGAGCCTTTTGCTATAACTTGCGATGGGGATATTGCTTCAAGCATGGATGAGGATTTTTCTTGTGTTCCATGTTTTTATCTAGATTTTAGTGTAAAGGAAGGGTGTTTTATACTTAAATATTTTCATGAACTTCAAGTGTTTGATCCTTCTTAGGATTTGAGCATCTTGATTTACCAAAAGGAAGTACTCTCGAGTACTTCCTTTTTTCTTGTGTATATCCAAAAAAACAAAAATTTAAAAGGGCTCTTATACTTTTGTAATCCTATACCCAATACCACGCACCGTCTCGATATTTGCCGCACTTCCGATCTTTTTTCGGAGGTTCTTCATATGGGTATCGATAGTACGATCATAGAGATAGTGGTCGTATCCGATAATCTCTTTCATGAGTGTTTCACGCTCGACTATATGCCCCGCTCGCTCTACCAGATAGGCGAGGATCAGAAACTCTGTTTTTGTCACTTTGATAACTTCATCCAATATCTTCAGAAGGTACTCGGACATATCAAGGGCCATGTTACCAAAGGTGAGGTGTGTTTCTTTCTTCTCGGTTGTTGCCTGCTTCCCGAGGCGTTTCAAAATAGCTCAGATTCGAGCCATGAGTTCGCGAGGGGAGAATGGTTTCGAGATATAGTCGTCGGCTCCGAGTTCGAGGGCTCGAACCTTGTCGTCCTCGTTATCGCGGGCAGAAAGCACGATGATTGGTGTGCTGCTCGTTTCTCGGATCTCTTTGCATACAGAAAAACCATCTTTTTTTGGGAGATTCAGATCGAGGATTATGAGATCTATATGAGATCCTGACTGTTTGAATATTTCTAGAGCTTGTTCTCCATCACGGGCAATACTTATTTTGTTATCGCCCTGTGCAAGGTAGAGGGAGAGGGATTTAATAATTCAGTCATCATCTTCTATGAGGAGAATGTGGGTCATAAGAATGAGGTTAGATAAAGTGAGATGAGCCTGGTCAGAGATTCTTAGGAAATTTCTCAAAAACGAAGTAATTTATATGAAAAGTACGTACCGGAGTGAACTGTACGAAGGAGTACAGTGAAGGAGGAAACATAACTTTGAGTATAAAGAAAAAGTTTTTCAGATGTTTCCTATTTTTTCTTACAGATGGCACTATAGTAGGTGCTGATATCGGGTTTCTTTGCTATCTTTCCAATCACTGCAGCGTCACATGCAATCGTTCTCTCAAAGGCACTCGCCTGGAGCTCTTCTATTTTTTTGATCTCGGAGAGAGAATTGTCATATTTTCCTATGATATAATAACTACGATATCGTATACGGAGCACCTCGATATTATTTGGGGTGTTGACGATGAATGTATCAGAAAGTTTTATCGCATCGAGGAGCTTGGTCTTGTCGTAGGCGGCTTTTATCTGGGCAACGGTTACCTCTGTGGTAACTGGGAGAGATGGAGTTATGATTCCAGATGAGGTTGTAGTACCCGTACTTGTCGCCACAATTGCGTCAAAGAGTTTGCCTTTGTATCCTGCATTTGGTACTCTGGTTCGAGCAGATTTGGCAAAAGGATTAGTTCCAAGCAGAGTCCGGTACTTCTGGGATGCATAATCGAGATCAAAAATTCCAATTTTTGTAAAGACTCCATTGGTATCGAATGTATAGAGTATTTTTGTTTTAAATGCCGTCACTCATGCCGGATTATTTCCATCATCGAGCGATATAAAAACAGCATTTGGTTCTATAAACTCAAAGAGTCCTATGGCCGAGTAGGCGGGGAGAGTATTTTCTGAAAGGATTGCTCCGAGATTGGCATTAGCTTGTTTTATGACGCTATTATATATGTCTGATTTTGTTCCGGTAGCGGTTGAAATTTGTGCTACAACAATGGGAGCAGTCACCGTAGGGATTATGGTTGTTGTCAAATTTGTTCCAGTGGTTGTAGTACCTTTCAAGTTTACAATTTCTTGTTTGAGGGCACTATTTTCGGTTTCAAGATTTTTGATACGAAGCTCATAACTCTGGATGAGTTTCGTGATGCTATTATTTACCATATCTTTCATATCTGACACATTGTCTGCAAATACTGGCAACTGTATCGATACGAGTCCGATACAAAAAAGAGATAGTATGTATTTTGGTGAAATCATAAAAAAGAGGTCAAAAATTAAATTAAATTAAATATATATTTTATCTGAGCTATCATATCTATTCTCTGGTCAAAATCAACTTTTTTATAGGAGCGTAGCTTTTACGATGTATGTCCGATGGTCAGTGTTTAGAGAGGAGTTCTGCATGGAGATAGGTTCCATATCATTTATGTTTTTCCAGTCCATAATTGGTATATGTTTTTGCCAGATCCTCCATGAGATGATCCCGACTTACTTTTGCGAGAATAGAAGCGGCTTGAATTTCTCTTACAAAACTATCCCCACGAACTATGTACTCAATACGTGATCATGTTATGTCTGAAAATGCATAATTATCACGACCATCTATTTTTATGGTTTGAAAGTTATCTCATACTTGAGAGATAACTTGTCTGAGTGCTTCCTCCATGGCGAGTCTATTGGCTTCGCGTATGCCAACTCGGTCTATAGTCTGGGGACTTACGATCCCAACACCACCATGGCAAAGTCCTTGTTGCATCGACTCAGTAAGCATGGCATAGATCGCTTCTCGTTTTTTGGGTGAAAGCTTTTTGGAATCGTTGAGGAGGGGAGAGAAGACATAGTTTGCGTTTTGCTTGAGAGCGTAGGCAGCAGCAACCACGGGGCCAGCCCATGAGCCACGCCCTGCTTCATCTACTCCTATGAGAAAGTATTTATGCATAGCATCTTGGTGAATAATAATAATATCTAAACGGCTCCTATTTCTATTTTTGGTGGTGTACTCGTTTTTTTGTTTTTTTCAAGCAGAGTTCGTATATAGAGGCCTTGGACTTGCAAACGAGCCCATTCAGTTTTTCTCAAAAATTTGAGACTCGATTCTTTGCTTGGATGACTCTTGAAGCAATTGATCCGAATAAGCTCACTGAGCTCCTTGAAACCATATTGTTCTATGAGAACATCCATGATCATAGAAAGGGTCACTCCATGAAGTATCTCATCGGTTCGGTTATTTTGTTGCATGTAATTTTATAGATTTATGTTATAGATGCTATTTTTTGATGGTGATGCATACATAGGGTATGATGTTGTATTTATCTGACATATTTTTGCTCCAATTCTCTAGTGATATCCAATAAAAATGTGAGGTCCAAAAAACCATTGAACCTTCTTTTGTCAAATGGATTATCAAATCCATTGATGATAAATGATAGATATATATAGAGAAACGATATCAAAAATAGCATGATGGATTCCTCAATTTGTCCGATTATATCAAGACCAGCCGTTCATATATTTAGGAACAACAAAGTTATGATAACCATAAATGTAATAAAATCCTTCAGATGATGAATCAGCTTGGGCATAGAATCTTTTTGCTTAATTTCAGTGATTCGTAAAAAACTTTTTTGAACAATGGATATTTCTTGTTTGAGTCGAATGACATGATTTGCAGTAATTCAAAGCTTTTCTCCTTGTAGAATCAGGGGGGTGAGTGTATGTAAAATATATGGATATTCAGCTTCTCTATCATCTGCTATGGAGTGGTAAAAATTATCTATCGCTTCTGCTAATATTTTATAAAAATCATTTACAGCAAAATCTCCCTTGAGTCAATGAAAATATCCCACATCCTCGCGTATATTGATGAGCGAGTTTTTAATATCAGTGAGCAACTTTTCACTCTCTTTGTATTCCGCGATAGCCGGAGCCAGTATGAATCAGTAGATAAATATAACGGATGAGAGGATGCTTCCGTATATGGAAATAGGTTCTATAAATTGAAACTCTTGGGGTATGATGAGTTTTATCCCGACCAATAGAGCTGAAAGCAGGAATGTGGATAAAAATATTCACTTGATAAATATTTTTCTCAATTTCTTTTTTACTTTTTTCATGTTTGAAAAATTGGTTTAATAAATTACATCTTCATGCCAGACTTTCCATGACTAGGGATGATTTTATCTTTTTCTTGCAGAAAAGCAATACGAGAAAATCGTAGGGGTTATATCTATGTTATTTTCTTTTTCGAAAATACTCCTGTATCTAGAGAGTATGAATTTGTATAAATGTCTCTTTTGCTTGCTTGATTTTTTCTATATCTATTTTTGCAAGATTTGATAAGACATATGGAATTTAAAATATTTATCAATTTAAAATACTTTTGACAAAACATGATTTTTCGTATTATGTCAATTAGCCTATGTCCGAGAGGCTAATTTCAAAGTTCGGACATGTTTATCAAATGGAAGGAGAAAGATGATGACCAACAGGATCACATCAGGACAAATCGATCAATTCACTGAATCTGCAGCCCGCAAGGCAGTGGTTGAGGTGATCGCAGCTATTAACCAGCTAGGTTCTTCGAAAAATGCTGTCCAAGGCATCACTGCAGGGCATGCTCGTTTTGCGACAGAAGTTTCAGCAACGGTCGCTGCAAATAGCGTCGCAGTTGTTCACCACTCTCATATGCCTCAAGACTTTTCTGATGAGGAAATACAGTCCAGTTACGGTTATATATGCGGTTACCAATCTAGTCTGAAAGACCTCGCCCGTCAGATCGACTTAATCCGCTCTCAACCAGAATACTCGCGCATCAACCCTGATCGCGCATGGAAACTGGCCCAAGAGTATGATAAAATTGGTTTGGTCGATGGCGCCGAAAAGTGGTTTGCATCGGTGAATCCTACATTCTTTGGTCCAAATTACGACCAGAATGTCAAGGTTGCGATCGAGATCTTGTCCCGTTCAGTCGGCGGAAGACTCATGAACTACCTCGGTGACAACCTCGGACCTGAGTACCTCAGGCAAGTTGCCAGCACTGTCGACATGGAGTCTCGGCTCAGTGAAATACAGGGGCCGGAACTCTGGATCGAGATGGGGCAATTCGGGAAGCTCCACGCCGGACAAAGCATTCGTCGTGCGCACGTGCTGTTCCCGAGTCGTACTAACGAGTACGGTAGTGGTATCTTCAAAGCATTCACCTGGTTACTGACTCATGATACCCGTCTGAAAAATTTTGACGATTTATGGCTCTATTGCCCCGGCGATGAATACTCTCCGGACGCCGATGGTGTGTTTGAAGGGGCTCCAGTAATTGGGTTCGGCGACGGAGATATCGGGCTTTACACATGTTGGTTTGATGGCGCTGACGAACGCTACGGTTCCGTGTCGGCTTTCGCTCCATTCGGTCCTGTGTAGTGAATCGATACTTGGCTCTCGAACGTTTGATCATTTTGAAATATGTATCTTACGTTTCGATGGCTGGTGTCAAAATTTGGGAGTACCTTCGGGTACTCCTTTTTTTGCCACTTGATATGTTGAACAAAATATATTCTATGGATTTCTTGCTCATATATGATTATGTACTTTCTTTCTTGTATGCTATTGCTGTCTTATCTACTCTTCGATCTTGGCGACTCCGCCACCAATTTGCAATAGGAATTTCTATGTAATTATAGCTCAGCCAAGCCACAGAAAAAGATCAGAAAATAGTTACTACTACCAATATACACCATTCTGACATAGGTAAATCATGTACTCATCAAAAAATAAATCTCGTCATCATAACGATGATGATAGCATGCCACAGATACGTCGAGTAGGAGAGTCGAGCAATATGCTGAAATACTCTATTGTCCAGCCATTTGCCCATATACCTTGTGTGCGGAGCAAGCATGACAAGAAACGCTATGGGAATGGTTGCAAATGGGAACCTATGGGGACTATGAAAGAGTGTATACTGGAGATCCCCCGCTTCGCGTATGGTCCAGAGAAAATAGAGGAGTCATATACCGTTTATGATAAAAAAACAATCGTACCAGATCGAGGCGTGTGCGTGTTTTTTTTTCTTGCCAGACAAGAACTCAGGCAATCATAACTCATATGAGAAAATGCAGTCCAAAAATAAAAGGATTGTATGCTGGAAACCATTCGCTCACAATGCCATCTAAAACAGGGAAAGGAAGACTTGTAAAAACTATATGTCATCAGATCAGGAGGGTGCTTACAAGTAAAAAAATAAGAGGAATATATATTTTTCTTACGCGACTCAATACATACATGGTTCACATGACAAGCAATACCCCCATCATGTCATATGATATGTACCAAAGAGGACCATTGATATCTACGGGAAAGAACGTAAATGGGTGTACCCAAGACAGAAAAGTGAGTCCTGAAAACAATCGTACAAACATACCATCTTGAGGACCATCCAGTCCGAGTACGAGTATAAAAGTAAAAATCAAGACAACATAATATACTGGAGCAATCCGAAAAAAACGACTCGTAAGATGTTCTCGGATATTTGGCATGGTTCCATTTTTGAGTAGTGCACGCCAAAATGGAAGTGAATTTGTCACTGCTGAGAGTATAAAAAAAAGACTCACAGCCACGGGCCACATCTCTGTAAACTGATATAAGTCCCAGTTCCATTCTGATAGATTCGTGACACTTCTGTGTTGATTGAGGTGATAAAAGAGTACGCTCAGGCACGCAAGCGCACGTAATCCATTAAAACCAGCGAGAGGACGTGCTTGAGACATGGACGGTGAGGTTATGATGAATAATGTGCTTGGTGAGCAATATATTATGACATTTAGTGTACCTTTTTAATTTTTTTTAATTCTTCTATAAACATCCTCCCTTCGTGTAAATTCAGTATGATAAATGGCAGGATTATGACTATTGCGATACATCCTATAAGTATACATCAATATATACGTGATGTTCATATGAATAATGGAGTAACAAAATACCACAAACATACACCAATAATAACGGTGAGAAGTAGATTTTTACTAAAAAACATGAAATCAAATCCGTTCGAATACATACGTGTGGCTCGATCAGATAAGTACCAAATGGGTATCCAGGAAAGTCCTACAGCAAGAGCCGATCAAACAACACCATAGAGGTGAATGAAAAGGATATTGAGTCATATGTTAAAAATCAGTCCAATCCCCAGAATTTTTACACGTTCTTTGATGCGCCCGACTCAGGCAAGGATTTGAAAATTGATGGTGAGCAAAAAATTGAGCACGAGGAAGAACGCAGAATACTGTACAATGACCCCGGACATGAGAAACTTTTCTCCAAATAGTACGTGGGCAGATATAGGACCAAATACAAACATAAACATACCAGTGATTATTCCTAGAACTGAGAAGTATTTATAAAAAAGTGTTTTTATGGTAGTGATTTTATCTTCTGCTCACTTGGAGTGAAGTTCAGAAATCACTGGAAATATAAAACCGATAATAGGAGTAATAATGATGAATGGAATTCATATAATGCTCAGATAATTAGTATAGTATCCCGCATCTCGTGTTCCGAGGAGGTATATGATGAGTTGCATATCAATCTGACCGAGGATCGTCCCCACATTGGCGGCGAGTACGACCCAAAGAGCATAGGGTATAACTTGTTTTATGAGATCTTTGTCGTAGATGACATCGGCATCTTTGAGATAGGGGAGATAGTATGAACGATAGAGGAAAAATGATCCAAATAGTATACCAACTATCACTCATCCGATCCATGTCCAAGCATATGTTATAAGATTTCCTGTGCCGGTAAAATGGAGTCAGAGAGTAAAGAGAACCACAAATATCATACGCAAAAACTCGGTTCCTTTTTGAAGCTTCGTGTTCTGACCAACCTGAAAAATGGTAGTACACATACTGAGTAGATTCATGCCCAGAAAAAAGAGACAAAAAATCTGGATGACGTCTCGGGCTTCCTTCGCATGAAAGTAATGCTCTGCAAGAAATCATGATGAAAAAAATAACACTACTCCTATGAGACCACTGGTGATGAGCTGGGCGATGAGTGAAAAAGCAACCAGTGATTTAAACTGCGTCCAGTCTTTCTTGACGATAGATTTTGGGAGAAAATAGTTCAGACTTTCAGTGAGTCCGAGGTCATGATAGACGGCCAGAAGTCATACAAAACTCAATATTCCGTACAAGAGACCTATTTCCTCGACACTTAAATCATGGGAAAGAATTATCTTTACGACATATCCGAGGGGTCCAACTAAAAATGAGAATAGATAGAGCCAGAAGCCTTTACGAATAAATTTTTCTGCGAGTGATTCTGAGTGGTTAATCATGAAGATAATTATGGATTTATATGTTATAATTCGTAGACTCCGTTCTCTTTGTCAGATACGATTCGCGCATCTTTAAAAGTCACTACTCGTTTACGTAAACGGTTGACGATACGATCATCGTGCGTGGCTATGATAATAGTTTTTCCTTGTGCATTTAGTTCAAGGAGGAGATCTATGATTTCTTCTGCATTACGTGGATCGAGATTTCCAGTCGGTTCATCTCCGATGATAATATCGGGATCATGAATGAGTGCTCTCGCTATACTTATGCGCTGAGCCTCTCATCCAGAAAGTGTTTCGACAAAGCTTTCTTTTTTGTGTAGGAGGCCCACACGCGACAGTATCTCAGGAATCTTCTCGGCTATATAACTATCTTTGTATCCACTGACTTCCATCGCAAAGGAGACATTTTCTCGAACAGTTTTTGAGCGAAGCAATTTATAATCCTGAAATATCACACCTATGTTCCGCCTATAGGCAAGAAGTTCTTTTTCTGTGTAGGCATAAACGTCACGATCTTCGGTTGCAAAAAACTTACCTGATTTTGGTCGTAAATCTCATATGAGCATCTTGATAAAGCTTGTTTTTCCACTGCCAGAACCACCGATCAGAAATATAAACTCTCCTGGATCGATGTGTATATTGGCATCCTTGAGGATATTTTTATTTCCGTAGGCGAGTGTGATATTTTCTATTTTCATGATATCGGTTATTTTTATATATAAAGGCATGATACTGAAAATCATATTTTTGCAAAATAGTATCAAAGTTTATGTTTTAATCATCGAAAGAGATCTACCGCAGAGCCATCTTGAGGCGCTGTATGATGTTTTCTTTTTCTGTTTGAGACGCTCGATTCTTTGTATACTCATAGTAGGTGCAGACAGAAAGGATTTCTTTGATATCTTCGGAGATGATTTCATCCGAAAAATCTCTACTGGTTTTCTTGGTAGCCGATGGTACCTGCTCAGATGCTTCTAGATGTGATCGTATAACCAGGCTGAGTTGCTCAAAAAAATGTATATCCTCAAGTGGGATCCGATCCACGATATCCTGGATCGAGGGGTCTTCTTTGGGTACCTCGACGATAGGTTGGTGCTGATTTTTATAAGTACGCTCAAAGACCATAAGATAGGCTATATATATCGAAAATATCACTATACCGATACAGAGCATGTACCAGGTTTCGTTTTTCAGATAGGGGAGAAAATTGAGAAAATTTTTTATCGTGTAAATATCGGTCATGGGTATGGGATTATTATTATTTATAGTACTCTTTGTAAATTCGTTTGAGATTATCTTTACAAAGAACCTTGTCTTTACAGATAAATATCTTACCTGGAATTCTCATATCTATATAGCGTACATCTCACAC
>CALREC010000005.1 GCA_943355085.1 Candidatus Altimarinota bacterium | reverse complement strand
CCAAAAATTTGCTTTGATCCTAAAAATGAATACTATGAGAATGAGGTTCGAATAAAACTTATTACGTGTTACAAGTATAGGGATTTATGACATATATTCAAGAGTATTTGCGGGATCTGAAAATGGAGTAATATAAATCCTGTAAAAATAATTAATCCAAAAATTAAAAATATTATCTCACCATTTCAATATGATAAATCTTCAAATCCAAAATCTCCTCGCCCGCATCCTCGAAATGAAATCTCGATATGACAAGCTCAAACCTTTTCCGCGTGCTATGGAAGAGTCTTTTTATGCGGCAAGTCGTATAGAACTTACGTATCACTCCAATGCGATCGAAGGAAATACCCTGACGCTCGCAGAGACCGCACTAGTGATCAACGAACAGGCGAATATATCTGGAAAAAAACTCAGAGAAATATATGAGGCTCGAAATCATGACCGTGCATTATCATATGTAGAAGAGCTTGCAAAGAATAAAAAAGAAATAGATGAAACAGATATCTTGAAAATCCATGAAATAGTACTCAGAGATATCGATGATGAGTACTCGGGACGATATCGAGATGTGCCTGTTCGCATAAGCGGAAGCACGGTAGTTCTGCCCAATCCTCTTAAAGTTCCATCTCTTATGGAAGAGTTTTCAAAGAGTCTTCGTGTTCCAGATAGTAATATGCTCATATTTTCTGCACTCAAAAAATATGAATTTCTTGCCATTCATCCTTTTGTAGATGGTAATGGTCGTACCAGTCGTCTGCTCTGGAACTATTTCCTCCTCAAAAATGGATATCCACTTGCTTATATAGATATTACTGATCGTCCGAGATACATGAATGCTCTCGGAAAAATGAATACATGAGATACAGAAGAGTATATCATGCTCATGCTCGAAGCGGTTGAACGATCACTGGATCGATTCATGGATTCTTTATAAACCGTAACAATTATCCATTTTTCATCGAATAACATGCATCGGTTTTTTTCCATCTCTGCACAATATGTATTATACCAGCTACGAAATTATCAGGTCTTCTATTGACTAAATCATAATTTCTGTATTATAAAGAGACACCTTATTTATTAATCATTTTTTATGGCAAATATGGCAAAATTTTTCCAAAAGCTGAACCTTGGAAATATACGAACGATTCTTCGAGAGGTGGTAGTTCGTTTCCCGATGGCAACTCTTTTAGTTCTTGCTATAACTGGGATACTTATTTATCTTACTGCTTTTGATAAGAATCTCGATATGCATACCAGAACTATATTGATTAAGATTATCATAACGAATATAGTTGCATTTTTCTTTTCTTTGAGCATGTCGCTCTTTGGGGAAAGTGAGAAGTTTTTGAGTTCTCGTCCTTACATAGCACAGATACTAGTAATGCTATTTGCAGTATTTTTCTATGTCACGCTTGATGGATATGTATTTGAGAGTGTTGAGCCTGCAGCATATACCCTTCTGACTCTCTCAGGATTTGTGAGTTTGTTATTTGTGGCACCATTCTTCAGAAAAATCCTCACACGTAAATACGATCAAGATGTATATTATGTATATTTTTATCGTACGAGTCTCGTATTCCTTATTTCTGCGATTGTAGGTGGGACTTTGCTATTTCTTGGATCCATAGCTATCGGAAGCGTCTTCGCACTCTTTGACCTCGCAATGCTGGACAAGCGTAAGGTATTTATGTACTGGACGATTTTCGCCCTCGCTTTTTTCGCTCCGCTCTTTGCTCTCGCTCATGTGCCAAAGAAAGAAACTTTCATAACATCAGATCTTACAGAGAGTAAATTTTTCACTTTCTTGATCAAATATATCGGCGTTCCTTTTATCTATGTATATTTCCTCATACTTTATGTGTATAGTATAAAAGTACTCATGAATTTTTCTGATTGGCCAAAAGGTCACATTTCCTGGATGGTTATCATCTTTTCTATTTTTGGGTACATGATGTATATATTTACGTACTTACTTAGAGAGCAAAATTCACTTATTAGGCTTTTTCGAAAGCTCTTTCCAGTAGCAGTGATACCTCAAGTGCTCATGCTTTTTTACGCGATATATTTGCGTATTTATCAGTACGATATAACGATGAATCGATATTTCATTGTAGTATTTGGGACATGGCTTCTTGGAGTCTCTCTCTATTATGCTCTGAGTAAACAAAAATATCTTGGCATAATCCCATTTTCCCTTGGAATAATCATCCTCATAATTTCTATGGGTCCGTGGTCTGTGTATAGCATGCCAGCGGAGAGACAGTATAATAAGCTTGTGAGAAACCTCGAGCAGGCTCACATACTAAAAGATGGAGTTATAGTACCACTCGCAAAATATACTGACATAGATGGAACACTCTCAAATGAGATACATAATGGTATTAATTATATGTGTGATTTTTCAGAATGTAGTCGTATTAAAAAACTCTTTGCGACGCAACTTGCAGGGAAAGAGAAGTTATCACGGGAAGAGTTTGAAAAAAATATAAAAGCAGAAACTCTATGATTGAAAGATGCTACCAACCAAGAACATTCTACATATCCATGACTTACAACATGGGAAATTGTACAGTCTGTTGCTGATGAGATTAAAGTGAGAAAGGATCAATATAATGATACAAGCATCCGCAAATATATCACATTTCATACGAGTTATGATCTAGATTATTTTCCTATACAGTTAGATAATTATCAGTATATTGCGAATATTTATGGAAATTCATCTATGAGTCAGCCTTCTGAGGATCTTTGGGTATCGATTGATAGCATAAAAAAAGAACTCATAGTCCATAAACAGGATACCGTTTTAGAAACCATACAACTTCCAGAAGTATGGGAAAAACTCATGAATCAAAGCAATGGTACCAACGATGTTATGCTCCCAAAAGAAGCTCTTATGTTCCAGATAAAATGAGTGAAGTCTGAAATAAAACTCCTTATTAAAAGTATAAATATAGAAAATCCTCAATATATTAAAGGATCAAATATAGATGCCGAGTATACAGGTAATAGCTCTGGATATGCCCTCATAAAAATCAAGTAATACGTTCTGATTATTTACTTGAATGATAAAACCCCCACAAGCATGCTTGTGGGGGTTTGTTGTACCCATCGATTCGGATGAGTGAGTCCTTCCTTACGTCTATTTTCATGTATTCATCAATTTTGTAAAATACTGTGCAAAACTCATGGACAGAGTAAAGATTCCTGGTAACTAAAACTCATGCAATATATACCTATATCCCTCTGCTTTCAGATGTGCCCTATGTATATTCCAGTCTGGTACGATAGACTCGACAAGTCACCAGAATCTCGGTGAGTGATTTTTGTGTACGGTATGAGCAAGTTCATGTACGATGACATAATCTATAACTTCTGTAGGCACCATCAGAAGTCTCCAGGGGAAATTCAGATTATTATTACCACTACAGGATCCCCAACGAGTCAGAGCACTCGTTATTTTTATATTTTGATACTTGAAATTATATTGTTTGGCAAAAAAATGCACTCGATCTCTTATGTGGAGTTTTGCTTGTGCTCCATACCATTTTTTTATCTCCTCTCATTCTTTTCGTGCGCACTTGGTGTTTTGTGAAAAAATAAAAACTCCATCCGTATGAAGTATGGGCTCCTTTTGAGATGCATCATATGTATATCTATGAGGCTTTCCAAGATAATAGAGGTTTTGCTCTAATCAAATATCTTGCCGCATCTGTTGGTGTATATGCTTGTTAATCCAGTCAGATTTTTTATCCACAAAAGCATGAATGATATCGTCTGGTATAGAAAACGGGGCTCGAACTATGAGTCATTTTTTTGGAGAAATCTGTATAGATATAGACCGGCGTGATGCTCGAATAATTTGAAAACAAGGAAGAGGGGACATAGGACGTGCTTACTTAAAAATTTTGTTACTTATAATCTCTTAGGATACTATTTTTCTGATCATGATATCCATGGATGGATTGCCACAAACCGTGTATGAATCCAAAATCCTTGTAGGAAATACTAGATTGGGATTTTGTTTATAGAGAACTAGGGAATCTTTAATTTTTTGTGTATAAATTTTTAATTCCTCAGGATTGCTCGTTAGACCGAGGCCTTTTCCTTCATCAGAAATATGAGTTGTAGGTATGATAGACATACTACTGATAAGTTACAGGGCAATGTTATAGATCTTTGTAAGTATACTCAAAATTCATACAAAATGCAAATTATAGATACCGTTTCTTGTCAGACTGATATCGTTATCGTGAGTGTTGTTTCTTTCATAAATACTTTTTGGAAAATCAGAGCTTATGATTATAATGAATATCTTTAAGTGGATGTATTTTTAAAT
Organism: Candidatus Altimarinota bacterium; assembly: GCA_943355085.1. Classification (GTDB taxonomy): domain Bacteria; phylum Patescibacteriota; class Gracilibacteria; order BD1-5; family UBA2023; genus UBA1545. The sequence goes on along the minus strand of CALREC010000005.1, from coordinate 6,545 downwards.
ACATTTCAGCTTATTATACTACCATCAAATTTTTTTACATGTATTCTCTGACTCGGGGTCATATCGTACTTTTCATTTCATTCTGCATACTTTTTGTCAGTATATGAGTATTTTTTCGTGTTGGGCAGAGGATGCAATATTCTGCTGATCTTTCAAAAATCATCGACTATGCTCGTGTAAACTTTGCCTGAGAAAAGGTTTCTTTTGAAGGTAAGTATTATTATAATCGTGAAAAATTTGAACGAGAACTCTCCGTCACTCGATTCAATATGTATCAATTTGTTCTCTATCACAAAAGGGAACCCCTCTATATTCCCTATATAGAAAAAAAGTTAAAAGCTGCATGAATCCCCGATGATTTTAAGTACTTGGCGATCGCTGAGAGTGGACTCAGAAACGAGTCATTAAGTAGTGTGGGAGCTGGTGGTATCTGGCAATTTATGCCCGATACCGCGAAACGCTTTAAACTACAAATCAATGATTATGTCGATGAGCGCTATCATTTTGAGCTTGCGACCGATGCAGCGATTCAGTATTTTTTGAAACTCTACGACGATTTTCATGACTGGACACTTGTTGCTGCAGCATATAATCGAGGTGAAAATGGACTACGTCGCGCACTCGAGGATCAAAAAGTGGATTCTTATTATGATCTCTATCTCAATGAGGAAACAACCCGCTACCTGTTTCGTATTATCGCCATAAAATACCTCATGGAAAACAGACTTACCGTGTTTGATACTCGTGAGCTTTGAGATGTATTTGCAGCTCCAAGAACGACTCTGGTAAAAGTAACAGAAATTAAGGATATAAAAGCCTGGTGTCAGACCAATAAATATGACTATGCCACGATCAGACAATTGAATCAGTGGATTCTCGGAAATACTCTTCCCAAGGGGGAATGGAGCATAAAAGTGTTAGATCTCTAAATTTTGCGTCTTGTACGCTTTTGTGTTATACTCTTTTTAAGAGTTATTCATTTTTTACCCATACATATGCGTATTTTCCAAAAAATTATCTTTGCATTTTTCTTACTCTGGCCAGCTTTTGTACTTGGTTCTGAGTTACCATTTACTGATGTTTCACTCAATGATTCTTATTATGCCGATCTCAAGCATATGTATGATGGTGGAGTTATCGTGGATACTGCGGACAATCTTTTTCGTCCCAATGGACTCCTACCGCGGGATGAGTTTGTTGGAATCGTAATCTGAGTGAGTTGTCATAGATGTGTACAGCCTACCCGCGAAGATATTTTCCATTTCACACTCGACCCCTTTGTCGATATTATAAAGAAAAATCAGTATTTTTACTGTATTTCTTATGGGAAAGAACAAGGAATTGTCCGTGGTTATGTACTCGATAATACAGGAAATGTGCAGTGCCAAAATAAGAAAAATTATCAAGAAGTTCCTTTTTGTCCAGCAAATAACATTACCCGCATAGAAGCTGCTGCCGTACTTCTGAGACAGGCTGGACTTTGGAGCGAATACCAAAATGACGCTTCCTATGATAAAAAAATAGTTCTTGAGGATGTTGATGCATACTGGTATGGTTATGCTCAAAAAGCCGTTGAAGCAAAACTTATCACAGTGGGCATGGGTAATAAAATCGCTCCAAATGAGTATATATCGAGAAAGGAATTTGTAGTAATGGCTTCTAAGATTTTTAGTATGAATATGTGCAATCTGAAAGATGATTCAGATCGTTCTGATTTTGCTGCTCTTATAAAGATATTCGATAAAGAAAAAAATCAGTGTAAAACGACTGACTCAACGACTCTTTTTCCAAATTCTGAAGAAACAGTGTATGATTTTGGATGATATATTAATGGTAATCCAGCTCTCCCTATCCAATATGTATGGGAATTTACCAATATGACTACAGGAGAAAAGAAAAATGCTACCGGAAATTGTATTAATAATTTTGATCTTCAATCTCCGGGTACTTGGAGGATAAAACTGACTATGATCGATGCGAATAATCGAACGTCTACTGTCTATCAACAAATATTTGTAAAAAAACCAGGTAGCCCCGCAGTCGGTATTTCCAAGGAGGCACTATCTCTTCAGATAGGACTATTTCCTTCAGATTACTTAGGAAAGTCAAAGAACCACACTCGGAATGATTATATTATATCGCCTGAGTTATTAAAAGTTACTGCCGATACGCTCCGTGGTGTAGTGGGTATACCTATGCCATTTTTTTCTCATCCAAAATGAGGTGATGGAAATTATAGTTACTATTGGGATTTTTCAGATGGCGCCACGGCATTTGAAAAAAATCCTGTGCATATCTTTATGAAAGAAGGAATATACCCCGTTTCTCTTACCGTGCGAGATACATCCTGAAATATCGCTTATGCCGAACTTATTGTGATTATTGTTCCAAATCTTGACCGAGATAATGACGGCGTCCTTGATTACACTTCTTCTAAAAAAGTTCTCGATAAATGTCCACTGGTTGTTGGGCCTATTTCAAATGCTTGATGTCCAAGGGTAGATGAATATAATTATAATACTTCAAATTCTACTCTTGGAAATATCTGTCTCGAAAATAAAGTACGTACTTGAGGAATGATCGAGTGATCTGTACAGTGTACAAGTTGTCCATGTCAGTACTCTTCTGAGTTTATAGCTAAGGTTCGAGGCTGTGATATCATCTTTCCTGTGATTGCTTCGCCCGATAAAAAAACTCTCTATTCACGAGGAAGTATATTTGCAGTACCGTAGGATTACTTCAATATTCTCGTATGTCATTGTTTCTTTCTTGTCGGTTGTGACTATATGACTACAAAAATCGAAAATAAGAATCTTGAAAATAGCATTCATTTTCTATGAAATTGAGCTTGAAGTCAGTGTATCATTGTTGAGACTTTTCCATGGACGAATCTCTGAGGTGGTCAAAGTTGATGTATTTGAGACCCAGGGTCACGCTATCAGAAAACCACCGATCCATAAGTCCCGTCCCAGCCTGATAAGGCTTTGCTTCTTTTCATGTAAAAGCAACCAGATGGGCACTGGCATTTCATGCATAGTCATGTACAGCAAGTCCTGCGAGTGGCGTGTCACCCCGGTAGCAAACGTAACTCCGTACAGATCATGAATCTATTTGTGTCATCGCACGATAGTATCGAATATAATCAGATTTATAGAGGTGTTTAACTCGTACTTGTTTGAAGGCCTGAACAAAGGCTTCTTGATCTACTTGTTCGATGTGGATATTTTCGGTATTTTTACCTGTGACATATGAGAAAAATCGCTTACGTGCTCGACGTGCTCGTTCATTCCATTTTTCATAGTACTGCTGGTTTTCTATCTGAACAAAGCCAGTTCTGGTAAAATGAGTCCCAATCATAAGTTTTCTCCATCCTGTTGGAATATCCATTCGTCTGAAGGGGATCCATATAACAAATCCCCTTTTGAAACCAAATTTGGAAAGGAGCTCTTTTGTTGGTTCTGTATCGATCCGCTCAAACTTTACGAGTTGCATGTATCTTCCAAAGATTCGTTTCATCCAACCAAAACGAGTACTTCACTCCAGTGGAATAGTGCGTATGAAACAATGATTATTGAGATATTTCCCATATACAGGAGATGTCGTTCTATAGTAAGTATGGTCTTCTGGATATTCGGAACGATGTATTATGGACATATTTTGAAGGAGTCTGTGGTAAGAATGAAAAGAGTATAGGGATAAAAATAAAATTTCAATTTGTTTTTTCAATTATTCGTCTAAAATAGTAGAAAATTATTTTATCATCTCTATGTATGAGTGACTCTTGACCGGCTTTTAGGACAGTATCTTCTTTCTGATTTACGCTCGTTGAGCTCCTTATGGTAGTTACGATTATGTCAATAATCGGCATAGCTTCCATAGCTGGTTTTTCTCAAATGCTCATGTCACAAGATGCAGAAACAACTACGAAAAATATAACAAATACATTGAATGCTCTTGATCAAGATATATCAAGATATCGGAGCACTTCTTATGATATGATTTTTGAAAGCGGATCTATTGGTTTTATCACAAATATTGATTGGTACAAACAAGACTCATCACTACAATATAGTTACAATTTTTCGACCGCAACGTGAGATATCCGAACTACAGGACTCGGAACGGGTTCTATAGATGTACATCTTGCCTCGCAAGATAGTATAGGAGAGAATCTTCAACTCTCTCAGAGTGGAGGATATAAGGTCTTTTCATTTCCTTCCAATATGCAAAAAAGATGGTATGAGATCACAGGTACAAAGGATGATATTGGTACAAACAGCTTCAATATACAATATTACCAACTTTCTCCGATAAAAGATGCTTGAGAGAATGAAATTCAACTTATTCGTATTGTCGACTCAGGATCTCTGTCTTATGACGCCCTCATAATTCGTAATGTTCTCGGAAAAAAATCTCTGATTGGTTCATGAGCTATTCTCCGCATTCTCGAGCAGGCAGTACTTATTTTTGAGAAAAATTGAAAAGAAATAAGCCTTGCTCTTACAGATTAAAAATAATTTTGTTTTTTTTACTATTCTGCTACACTACCAAAGAGAAACTTTACTCCATACTTTTTCTTATATGGTACATGCAAAAAAAACCGATCGCTCCCTTTTTTTGAGAACAAAATTCGGATTTACACTTATAGAACTTTTGGTATCTATCTCTATCCTGACGACTATATCTATAATTGCTTATGTGTCTGTGGCATGACATATGAAAGTAGTCGATAATACTACGCGTATATCCACAATTGATGCACTCCATCTGAGCCTCTCGGATTATCTTCAACTCAAAAAAACCCTTCCAGATCCCAATTCTAACTCTATAAACTACGATGAGCGTTGAGTATATGCACATTCGCAGACTTGAGCCTATGGTGTTTCGGGTTATGTGAGTAATACATTTCTCCCAAAGAATTATGCAAATTTTCAGGCCGTTGATCCTGAGACGAAACAGTATTATGGATATGGAAAGACTCTTTCCTTCATAAGTCCGACATTTGATGTGGCTGCTGTGATATATGACAATAAGTCCGGTGAGTATAAAACATATATACGCGGAACTTATGAGAAACAAAGATTGACGTCTCTCATTAGATCCTATTCGTCGTCAAGCTTTGTATCACAAGACTCGACTGAAGACTTGCCCTACAATCCGTATGAACGAAAGATATCCGCATTTATCACAACCTACTCCGGAAGTGTTGTTATAAATGATGATTCAAGTCGATCTCTGACCGGAGAACTCAATTCTGGTGATAAAATTGTGATCGCAACAGGATCGACGGCACTCCTACATATATCTGATGGTTCTGAACTTTCTCTGGGGAGTACTTCTTCTGAGACTAGTCTCACCCTTAGTTCACTCACATATGCTGATGACAATAATCTCGCATCGAGAGTATCGCTCCTGCTCTCTCTTGGTGAGGTGTGGACAGAAGCTCCACGTCTGCGTACCGAAACTGATTCTGCAAGCGATTTTTCTATACAAACCGACTCTGCGGTTGCAGCAGTTCGGGGAACCATATTTGGTATATCCAAGAGTACCACTGGGGCGACGAGCATATCGCTTGAGGTTGGAAAGATAGAAGTGGGTAAGATTATACCGGTCACAAATACCATAACAAAAGCAGAATCATTTACTGGTGCGAGTGGATTCGTGAGTGATCCTACAGGTACTGCAACAAGTGGATTCGTTATTCAGTCTACCACAGGTACTACAGCAGGGTCTAGTGTGGAGAAATCTTATATAATTGTTCCAGAAGATGGCACACCACTCAGGATTTGAAATATCCGCAAGCCAACATCTCCTTCCAGTAGTCCAGCTGTTACGGCTCAAAAGACATCTACTGGAACTGTAGCAAAATCCGAGATAGAGACCAAGATTCAAACTCCGCCATTTTCCCCCGGATATCGTCCTTTGGCGGAGAAGATTTCATTTTCATGAATGATATCACCAGCAGGAACCACATGACCTAATCAGAATGGTATACTCACAGTTATCTACAATAACCCCGGAGCAGATTCCTATAGACTTTCTTTTGGTACGGGCAAAGTATCCTTAAATGGAGCATTTAAGGATACGAATCCATCGTATACTGGGAGTATTTTGGATAAAGGCATGGTTACTATCACTGGAGCCTTTCTGAATTCGTCTGATCCACACTCAGACAGGTACTACACTTTGACTGTATGTTTTCGCGGGCAATGCTCAGCTCCCGATGTCCGAAATCTTGTCGGAAAGGATTTTGCTCATGGTCCCATAAAAATTCGATGAGAAGCACCAGCACCAACTCCTGCATCAAAAGTACAACCATGTACGATAACCTCTCCTTCAGATCCAGGTTTTTGGAAACCAAACTGTCTCGCCGGAGAACATGCTGGACTTGTTGCATATGCACCATATGATGTGATTCCAATGAGCGATCAGCTTACTGATGATGGAACGAAAGGTGGTTCATTTTTTCAATTTTTTACATCTTGATCATCTTTGATCGGTGCGTATCGGAATCTTGCCCATGGTTCGCCCATGTCCTTCGTGTG
>CALREC010000004.1 GCA_943355085.1 Candidatus Altimarinota bacterium | reverse complement strand
TAATTGGTGGAGCGAGAAACGAGGCTATTATGCCGATCATAATAATAAAAGCAATGAGCTTTATAGAAGTGTTTTTTTTCATAGGAAAGAATGTAAGCGAAGTAATAAAAAATTATATGTTTAGAGTAAATTATTCTGGAGTTGGAAATTTTGGAATAACAGGAAGAGCGTCTAAAAGAATCTTTTTACCAACCAGGTCTATAGTTATTGATTTCTGGTTATTATAGGATCATTTTAGAGCATCGAGATAATAGCCTAAGTCTTTGAGTGTATCTGGAAGGGAAAGTAGAGCTATACGTGCAGGCAATATCTCTATCAAAGTTTCATTTAAATCATACCCCCCTATATCTTCTTCTTGCTTCAACTTAAGCATGATACGTGAAAAAGTATGTCTCTTAAATATATATTTTGATTCCAGTTCGATATTGTAACTATTCTCTTGCCCCTGAAATCACTTGCTAATATCTTTTAATGCAATGACATAGTCTCCCTGCTCATCTATAGATGCTTGTATATTTTTAAATCCGATAGGAAGAAAATTATAAATATTTTTAAAATCTTTATCTAGTAACTCTTTTTGAATAAAGAGTTGAATTTCGGGGGTAACAAAGGGCTCAATCTTAACTATAGTAGATTCAGATCATGTCGGACCTGATGAAGTGGAATTATTTTTCAAAAAAGTCATCTCAAAGAAATTTTTAAAATCATATTTATACATGAGAATGGGATCATCTGTTGAACCAAGAAGGTCTTGGAGCTGCTCTTCTTTTTGATCCAGTGATATTATGATATTTGGAAAAGTTTGTTTTTCGCCCAGATTATTTGTATATGATATATCGGTCAGGAGATGTCATTGACCCCAGAGCCTAAAATTAAAGGTATGGGTCATTATCTTTACCTGTACTTCATAGAAATTATCTTGTTTGAAGTTGTTTAAAACACGTAGACTAGAAATATCTAAGTTATTAAATTTTCCTAAATACGCATTCAATATTTCTATGCTCATAAGGTTTTCATCCTCCACGAGTATACCTCGCGCCGATTTGTTACTTTCATTCAATTTAAAATCGTTCAAATATTTTGAATAGTTATCGAACATGGCAACGAGAGTACTCAGAGATGCGAGTGTATTTTTTAATAAGGTATAACTATCCACGACCTGGGGATTAGATTGAAGGCTATTATTTGCATATAGGATATCTTTTTTTCTTTCTGTGTCATTTTTTGCTTCATTCACCACCTGTGAAAAAGCAGTTTTAAAGGTATCTTCCAGGGCATTAAGTTCTCATGGACGATAATTTTCCTTCAGAAGTAAGCCTTTATCCGTTTTATCTATAAAAGTATTCAAAAAAACATTGTAGATTTTTGAGAAAATTTTTGTGTAATTATAGTAGATAGTGGAGATCGTCGTGGTCAGTTTGGATGCTTGAGTTTGGTTATATATATAATATTCGTTTGTAATCTGAAAAAGATGATTGATTATACGCAAAGTATTCTCGTTTGGTATCCCAGGTCCTGTTGATAGGTACTGCGTTACAAAGAAAACAAAGGGAAGAAATTCATTTTTCGTAAGTGCTTTATTATAGAGGATTTTCTGAAGATTCTTCTCAAAATAGGCATTGAGATCTTGTTGACTGAGTCCGAAGAAGTAGTAGACAGAAAACAGATCAGAAAGTTGAGCATAGTAAGCTCCTTGTTTCTGAAATGGAGTTTTTTTGATAATCTTTTCTCCGATCTCTACGAGCAATGACTCGGGCATAGAAAAATCAATACCTCCATTTTGATTAGCGATAAAACGAGTAAATAGTCCGAGGTAATAATGTTTCTTTAAAATCGCAATACCTTCTATGTATTTTTGAGGACTTAAGGTTTGCATCTCTGTCAGAACATTTTCTATATCTTTTTTACCAGTTTTTTTGGCATTATTTGTTGCTTGCGCTATATTTTTTATAAGGTTGTTCTTGAGAAATATTTCTTTTTTTAAATCGTTTATAAGGAGATTTTTTGGGTCATAGAAAAAAGAAGGATCATCTTTATTTTGGTTGTTCTGTTCTTTGAGTGCGCTATACATTTGACCAAGAGCAGTAAATCTCTTTTTGACGTCAGAGTGTATTATCTTAAATGTTTCCTCATTTTCCTTTCGTGTATCCTGAGGGAAAACCATACCCCTATCCTCAGGTACATTCATATCCACATATCGAATGGAATCCAGAAGTGAGATCCGGAGAATATCAGCACCCTTTAATTCGGATGTATTTGTTGGATTGTGCTTAAAGACCAGAGAGGGGAATAAAATAAAGTTGGTGACATGAGACTGAGTGGAGCTGTCTATAAGCGCCATGTTTAAAAATGTATCAAAAGGAAAGATAATAATATCTTCCTGTGTTGTATCTACGAGAAAAACACCACGTCCACTTGGTACGAAGCTTATATCGTGAGCACGAAATTCATATTTTTCCAAACCTGTTTGTAGGTTGAAAACAAATAAACCTGAACCAAAGGTAACAATATTTGTTGTCCCAGTTTTTGTTAATGTGAATGGTTCACTGTCAGTGCTTTTGTAGTAAATGCCATCTATCGGTGAAATTTGGTGAAAATATAATGCGCCTGAACTCATATTTGATCAGGAAAGACTAACTTCTGTAAAATCTTTTTTTGTTTCATCCCACACAGAAAGCTTTTCTCATTCACGAAAATCAATAATGGTACTATTTTTTAGAGTGATTTGTATATCTTTTGAAAACGAAAGAATCACAAGAAATCATGATCACAGAAGCACAATAAGTATAAATATGAATTTTTTCATAAAACAGGGATTATCGGGGTATGACTTCAAAAGGAAAAGATTTTCTGGTTTTGCGCATTTTTGCATCTATAATTTCTATTTCTGCAGTATGCGCTCAGATGAGTATATCTTTTTCTTCATTGATTGCAATAGTCTGCTCTCTCTCATCGGGGAGAATTTTTATCAAATTTCCATCTATGTATAGATTGACTCTGGTTATGGGATATTCTCAAGGAGAAAGAGTAAAACGAAGATTAAAATACTGATCCCCATAGATTCTAGTAGTAGCTGTTTCTTTCAGAGGACTGTTTATGGTGATAATTGAAGTGGTATCTTTGTCCTCAAAAGTTACTTTTGTTGTATATATCCCAGCATATCCGTACTTATCAACCGCTCGGAATGAAAGAGTGCGTTCCCCTCGGAAGTCCTCTCCAAAAACCATACTTGGAACTTTGAATACCCCTCCGGAATTATTTTCTGAAATAGGATACTTCTGAATAATATTTCCATCTTTCAAGAACTCGAGTCTTACCACGGCATTATCCGAATTGTACCTTATTTCAAATGGATATTTCGCAAGAGGATATACTCAGCCATCCTTAAAAGATGCTGAAATAGTTATATTTGAAAGTCCTGCATTGGGGCGGACACAGATCTCGTCACTCACCTCGCCTAAAATATTTTCCGTTCCTGAAAAATATGCCATTCAAGCTTCAGATTTTATCCATCCATAAATCGAAGAAAGCCAATCTTTCTCATACCCATCTATGATAGGATTGAGCTTGGTAGCAAGATATCATTTTTTAATCGCCTCCGGTGGAGTATTGCTTGTAACCTTGCCATTACAAAGGCTATCTACTTCTACAGCCTCAAGAGCACCTTCATATTCGGTTGGCTTGACCGCAAAGATAGAAGTAATCTTGAGTTTATCTGGGGTAGACTCGGTTGCCAGTCGACCAGAAATCTGACTAATGGTTGCAGACAATACGCTCTCTGGTTTTGTGAATGACTCTTTGGGTAGATTTTTATGTGCTATTTCCATGAAATCATGCCAAATAGGCGCTGCACAATTGAGCCCGTCGCATGTTCATTTTGTTTCTGAACCATCTACATTTCCTGCCCATACAACCGTTGTAATCTGAGGTGTATACCCCGCAGTCCAAAGATCCCGAGGAAGAATAAGTTTTTTGTTACCTGTGCTCACATCTTTATTGGAAGTGCCCGTTTTGGCTCCAACAGGACGATCTTTTAGTGTGAGTACATTGTTCCAGAAATCTCCAGGACGACTTGAGGCATCAGAGAGAATAGTGTTTATGATGTACGCAGAAGCATCGGATACGACATATTTTCCACGATTATCCGTGTATTGTTCGATCAGATTTCCCTTTTTGTCGGTTATCTTGAGTATAGGATTTAACTCTTTTTTGTACCCGCCATTCGCAAAGACGCTATATGCCTGCATAAGCTCTATAGGTTTTAATTCACCGGTGCCAATCGACAATGTTGCTCCATAATCACCATCTTTATTGAGAGATACTATTCAGAGACTCTCAGCAAATTCAATGACACTTGCCTCTCCTCCTGCAAGATAGAGCATCTTAACAGCCGGAATATTTCGAGAGTAGCCTAGCGCTTTCTTAACGCTCATCTTTCCTAAAAATTTTTTATCATAGTTATTGGGTTCCCAATCGCCAAATTTCGTTTTTAGATCAAATACTGGCGTATCAGGACTAATTGGATTTTTAGAAATAGCCAGCGTGTATACAATGGGCTTAAAGGAAGATCCTGGTTGGCGTTTTGATGTTATAATATTCACATTACCATCCTCTTCGCCATTAAAATAGTCAACGCCCCCTACCATGGCGATAATTTGCCCAGTCTTGTTATCCATACTTACTAATGCCGCAGATTTTGCACCATACTTTGGAATATTGATAGCCACTTGTTTTTTGACGAGCTCTTCTGCCTTGTTTTGAAGAATTGGATCTATAGTTGTATAAATCCTGAGTCCACCCTGAGCTTCAAAGTCCTTTCCATATTTGTTTTCTAGATAATCTTTGATATAAAATACGAAATGGGGATATTTGATATTTTCTTGATATTTTCGAAATTGAAAATCGAGCCCATTTATAAATGCACTTTGATATTCAGCGGGTGTAATTTTCAGATCTTCAAACATACGACCCAGAACAAAATCTTTGCGTCCGGTGTTGTACTCAATGACCATCACTTTTTTGTTTATTTTTTGGTCTATACTTCCGGATGTAGTGACTGGTGCTTGAGTTGTATTTGCGACAAGCCCAGTTTTTCATTTTTTTAAAGGTGTAACGATTTTTTCTGGGACAATTTCCTCGTTTAGTAGTCCTTCTATTCGTATAGAATTTAAAAATCCGAGCAGTTCGTTATAATCAAGCGTAGTACATCCACGATCATCAAGAGAATAGATTTTTTTGAGAAATTCTTGTTTTACATTGCATATACTTATTTTGGTCTGAGTGAGAGGCTTGAACTCAAGGCCCGAAAAAAAATTTTTAAATTTTTCAATAAGATCCTGATATCGAGAGTCTTTTTCGTTCATCTCAAGTTTGATGACATCTTTTGGGTTCTCCATGGCATAGACAGAAAAATACCCCATGAGACGATCTTTGTGTGAGTATGGCGAATAGTATGAAGAACCTTTTGGGAGTGATGCGAGAATCGAGCTACCAAGGACCCCTACATCCCTGATAGATTTATTGAAATATGTTTTTGCCGCTTCTTCTATACCATAGGCGTTGTTTCAAAAACTAATTTTATTGAGATAGAGTTCGAGAATTTTTTCTTTAGAATATTTGTTATTGAGCTCATACGAGAGATAGATCTCTTTAACTTTTCGATCCGTACTTCTTTCGGATGTAAAAAAGACATTTTTGATGAGTTGTTGACTTATAGTAGAGGTTCACTGCACCTTATCTGTTTTTCCAGTGATATAATTAAGTCCTGCCCGAATGAGGCCTTTAAAATCAATTCATGGATTTTCAAAGAATGTCTTATCCTCAGCACTGATAATAGCATTTCGCATATGACTCGAAATCTGATCATAGGGAACATAGGTGCGCTTCTCTTCATTATAGAGTTTATAAAGCTCTCATCCATTTCTATCATAAATCACACTGCTTTCTGGAAGTATATCACTTTCAATTTTAGATATAGTTGGAATATCGTGGAGATAGTATATTGCCACTCAAACAACTCAAAATATACTGAGAAAGATAATTAAAATACTCACATAGAGGGCGAGATATTTGCCAGTTCAGTGCTTCTTGGTTTTTGTTGCTAGGTAGGCTTTTTTGAGTGTTGATATTTTGATTTTTTCTTTTTTGAATTCTGACATAGGGGATGGTTTTGAAAAAAATACTCCTAGAGTGTATTTAGAAAATGTTTTTTTTCAAATATTTATTCTCCGACTGCTATCTTGTAATCTTTACCAAGTATGACTTCTATTTTTGGGCCCGGAGTCTTTGAATATCTATTTGTTGGTATCGTTTGTTGTGGTGCAAACAGAAAGAGTGAAAGCGCCTCAAGAGTTTTAGAAGTTGGAGAAATTCAAATTTTGTTTTCTGAATCCCAAGTCGCAAATACCTGGGTTTTTTCATATAGATCTTTGGTACTTCCGATACTATCTCTGTCGGGTATATTGAACCCGAATTTTTTGAGATAGAGTGCTATGGTGTTCGCTATACCAGAAGATTTTGTTGAGTTTATAATGGTGATTTCTTGGTTTTCGAGAAACATTTCTGGATAATTGAAGACAATATTTGAAAATTTAGATGTTTCTGCGTATGCATTGATATTTGTGGGTGTCGCCCCATCTGGCAGAAGTACTGAAGCTCCACCAAAGAGGTCGCGAATTGGAGTATAGAGAAAACCTCCACTCTGGCAGTATGCGAGTCACTGGAAACAAGAATCATTGAGATTAAACGCGAGAATGTTTGATGTAGGCACATCTTTGCCAAAGAGTGCCAAAGACGCAAGTTGTCCCATGGAAAGATCTGTTTTAATATGCGAAACAACTGCATAATAGAGAGATTTTACTTTTGTTGGGCTTGTGAGAATATCTAGGGAAAAAAGCTTCTCTTTTAGGGATTTTATAACAAGTTGTTGTCGGTGTGATCGATCAAAATCACTTGTTGAGTGACGACTGCGAGCATATTTTAGAGCTGTGGCTCCATCGAGAGTCTGTTGACCTTTTTTTAGAGAAAATGTCGTATATCACCAATTGTTATCAGGATATTTGTTGTCGATTAAGTCTTCTTCTATATTGAGTTCAATTCCACCAAGGAGGTCTATAAATTTGATAAACCCATCAAAGTCAATATTGAGATAATGATCCATCTTTTCTCCGGTAATTTCACGCATTTTATCACCAAGATCATTCATCGATTGAGCAACTGTTTGTTTGGAAGAGAGTCAGCGCATATAAATTTCATTGATTTTACCACGCCCACCAAGAGGATATTCTACATAGAGGTCCCGAGGAATAGAAAGTAACGAGACCGTCTTGCTTTCTGGATGGATAGATGTAAAGAGGATGGTATCAGTTAAATCTGCACCATCATGATCACCACCACCGATACCAGTTATGAGGATATTAATCTTATTTTGTTCGTTGCTAGAAATAGTTTGAAAGAGATCATTTTTGCTTGGAAGTGGAAGGGAAAAATCGAAGTGAAAAGAGGGAAGTTGTGCAAATGTGGCGAAAGAAACAATTGTAACTCAGGAAAGTCATAATATTCAAAGAAGTATACCTGAAATAAGATTTCGTTTTTTCATGGCAAAATAACGATTTTTAAAGCTGTTAAACTGAGAGATTTTATCTCCTCATCAAATAGGAGGGAGTTTCGTTTTTTTAAAAGACACGGAGAATATTGCATTAAAAATTAAAGACCATTTTTGTAAAATATTGGCCAAAGTATATGTGTTTAGACGAAAAAATCAAACAAGATTTTAGTCATTAAAAAATAGCTATCCTGAAGGGGGATATCTATTTTCTTGATTCAAGGATTATACTAGTATGGAGATACTATTTCACTATTCATTGTTTGTATTAGATCATACACCTTTTCTTTAATCGCCTTACGTTCTGTTGCCGAAAAGATTGTAGGTACATCATAAATATGAGTATTGCGACATCCAAAAAACTCATGTAGATTCTCATCTATGTGAATTTGTGCATATGAAGAGTCCCTCTCTGAAAAATTTATTACTTCTTTTTTATGGAAAGATCACTTAAATAAATAACTCCTTCCTTTATATGAAAAATAGAAACTAAATTTATTTTCATGAATATTGCTTTTTTCAAAATGAGGATTAATTATACATGAAGAGCTATCTTTGCTCGTAATAGCATATATACGATTGGCTATATGAGCTCTTGATGCTTCTGGTGAGTTTGAAAAATCCAAAGAAAGTTGATTAGCTCATAGATTTACGTGTTCTATTGTCTTGTGTGTTAGCATGAGCACAAAGATGAGAAATAAATATTTTATATATTTTGGAACACTTTTATAGAAAAGTCAATAAATTATTTTATTTGCTTCTTTATCTGTTTTCTGTTATAATGCAAACGTTATATCTAAATTATTGTTTTTATGATGCTTCTTTCGACGTCTTCTTTGAGATGATATGGTCTTCATAAGGTCTTTTCTTTGGCTCGAGACGCTCAGTATGATGGGATTTGTCTTGATCTGAATTCACTTGATTTTGATACAGAAAATTCTGAATATGTATTGGCTCTCGTGAAGGAGTTTCAAATTCCGGTCATTGGAATCACTGCTTATGAACGTCGAATAACTCCTAAGATAGTAGATCAAATACTCGAGATGGCAAAAATACTCTGAAGCAAGGTGGTAAACTTTTATCCACCACATAGACTGGATCGAGATGGAGAATGGTTTTCTGGATATCTTCCAAAGGTACAACAACGAAATAAACACATTGATATTACTATCATCAATGTAGAGCCAAAAACATTTCTCTTTCTCATACCAGAATATCGAGATGCTACGCTTCCACTTATCAAAAAAATCACAGATAGGACAGCGCTTCATATTTCAAATGTTGATCCAGAAAGTGGTACTGATCTTATTAAAACTTTTTCTCTACTGGGAAATAGCATCTGTAATGTGTATCTCTCGGATAAAACTGGCAACAAGGAAGATCTTCTTCCTGGAAAAGGAGATATGCCTCTTGAAAGTCTCTTGATTAAGCTTGCAGAATGATGATACAAAGGGCACTTTACGCTGAAAGTAGCACCAAAGGAACTATGAGCATGAGACGATGTGTGTGTTGTAAAAAAACTTACAGAAGCGAAAGAATATTATATGAAACATTTTAAAAAATAAAATAAGGCAGTCTTCGATCAAAGACTGCCTTATTTGTTATGATTTCACAATTTTCTTATTGATGATATCCTGTATGTTGAGTGTATCTTTGAGAAAAAATATATTTTTTTGGGATAGTATAGAGAGGACGAGTTTGTCATCGTATTCGAGACGATGTATAAAATCTTCTTCTGACATGACTGCATATTTTACTTTTCTACGAAAAAAAGTTTTTTCAAGAAAGTTATTAAACTCAATCTTGTCGAGTTCTCATATGATAAAAATATCAACGATATTATTGGACTTTATGCTTGTGAGTTGTTTGAGGCTATCTGCTATGGTGATGAGACTTAAATTTCTTTTTCCTTTAAAAAATATCTTGAGTGGATCGATAGGATTGTATGTTTTTATAAAAATCTCAGAAAGTTCTATAAATATAGGGCAACTCCTATTAATATTATAAAATTTTTTCTTATTTTCTTCGCGGGATTTCAATATGCCGAGGGTTTCTAGGTTAATCAGTTCACGTCTTACGCTATTAATCTGCTCATCTATATCACGACAGAGTTCACGTATGAATATACCCGTTGTATCATTGGATACCGAATATTCTATAAAGAATTTTTCTAAGATCTTCGCGCGACAGTTTGATCCGAATAGTTTAGAGAGAATCATACAGGGTCTTAAAAATTAATGACATCCACCTGTTCCACAACTTCCACATCCACCTGTTCCACAGCTTTCTCACTCGGATTCTTCTCATCCTACAATAGAAGTAAGCAGAGATTTGATCTCTGCTTTTTCTGGTATAATTCCTTGAAAAATAACATCACGAAAATCTATACTTTCCTCTTCTATACACAGTGCTGGATTTTCCGTTATACCGAGCTCCATTTTATATGATTCATCATTCATCTCTCGAATATTAATAACATCTGATAGGCCGAGCTCTCAGATAATTTCTACGGTTCGGTTGAAGAGATCTGTGCTCATGGGCGCGCTTCCAACGATAACAATTTTCATAAGGTGATAATTGATAATAAGTATTGTGATATGAGTATATCGAAAATTTTTAAAAAAAGAAGAGTTTTATATTTTTTATGATTATTTTTATCAGGCGAATATCTTGTACAAAGTAAAAGGAGAGTAGGCCTCTCCTTTTTTAAAAGTACTATAGGATCTGTTTTTACAGAGACTTTGTTTCCTTGTCAGCTTTTTTCTCATCCTGTACGCTTGGTACTTCGGCAGCAGATACAGAAACTTCATCTTCTTCTGAAACTCCTTTTGGAAGGTGGATGGAAACGATAGATCCATCAAGATCCGAGAGTATATCAAACTTGGTAGTATCGATACCGAGATCTTTGACATGAATAATGTCCCCAAGATTCTCAAGTTTCGAGAGATCTGCTTCAAACGCATCAACCAAATGCTTTGGAAGACACTTTACTTCCACGATATGCATATTTTGCTCGATGAGACCACCCTGTAGTTGTGCAGGAGAAGTACCAGTAAGGTGAACGGGTATCTGAACATGAATCTTTTCGGTTGCAGAAACTGCAAAAAAATCAACATGAAGAAAATCACCACTGACAGGTGCTCTCTGTACTTCATGGATAAGCACATCTTGTTTTTTCCCCTCAAGAGTGAGTTCTACGATATGTGTTTTACCAGATTTTCTGAAAATTTTCAGAAGTTCAGAAGCTCCTACGGTAATGGCCTGAGAGGTAACATTGTGTCCGTAGACAACGGCAGGTACTTTTTTACTGGCTCGTATTGTTGAGAGCTTTGTTTCAGTGTCACGAGAAGCCGCAACGAGTGTGAGTTTTTCCATACAAAAAGACGGGTAATATCTATAAAATCTGGGAGATTATATAAAAAAGAAAGAGAAAATCAAATTGTTTTGTAATATTGTGCAAATATTCTTTTATTTCTGACTGCTTTGATCTCATTATATTGATTTTGTAAAGCCTTGTGGAAAACAAAAACTCTCTTTCAGTAAAAAAGAGAGTTTTTAAATTATGAGAATGGTGGCGAGGGGCAGAATTGTTTTCTTCAGTGTCGCACCGTGCATTCGCACGGATACTCGCTTGCAGAAAAACGCCTTGCGATGAAAAGCCAGCTTCAACTGGCTTTTTTCCCAGACTCGTTCCTCATCGGTATCGCTACGGTTTCAATTCTGCCCAGTAATCATTTTGGAAAACAAAACCCCCATTCTTGCGAATGAGGGTCTTTCTTTTTCAAATGGTGGCGAGGGGCAGAATTGAACTGCCGACACACGGCTTTTCAGGCCGCTGCTCTACCACTGAGCTACCCCGCCATGGCTTTTAAGCCTGAGCATTATATAGAAAAAGAAGATAATGCAAAAGATTTTTGGAGAATCTCTCTGAGTCTGGATTTTGTTGAATCAGAAATGCTGTATTTTAATATTTTTCTTATCTTTTGAGTCGTTTCTCGGATACCGAAAAAATCAACAATCTTCCTAAATCCACTTCTTCTCTCTCATCCACTTTTTAACTCCTTCTATATCCTGGATTGCGATTTTGGTGTCTTTTTTCTGACCTTGAATATCGATGAAGACCTCGACGGCACCTGGAGAAACTCATTCTAGATAGGTTTTGAGATCGACGAGATCCTGTCTGCAGGCAGTAGAAGGGACTAAGATGATATATTCTTGTATCTCGGCCTTCACCCCCAAACCCTCTCCCCTTGGGAGAGGGTTTGGGTGAGGGCTGTGAGTATTTTCCACTTCTTCCTCTGTTTCCTCTTCATTTTCCCCCTCGCTCTCATCAGACATTCCAGGATCTATTATAGTGGTTTCTGTGGTTTCTAGGATTTCTTCTCAGTTTACTGCTTCTTTTTTCTTCTCAGTTTCCACAATCCCTATTTCTGCCATCTCTTCACTAAATCCTGAGAGATTTACCAGTGCTTTGGCATCGAAAAGATTCATGTCATTGGCTTGTTGTCTGATAGATGTTATGGTTGAAGGACGGATGGTCTGAGCGGTTACGGCCATCTCGCCATTTTCTTCGTTTCCACGGAAAATACCCTCAACCAAGATGATTTTATCTTCTTCGAGGAGTGGTCCGAGAGCCTCATACTCTTTCGAGAACACGAGAACTGTGAACTTGAAATCGAAACTATCACAGGTCGCAATAGCCATCATCTTACCAGTCTTGGTTTGAACTTGACGCACAGATGTCACGAGACCAATGAGTCGCACTCGCTTCATCGCTTCTTTTTTGGAGTTCTTTGGAGGAAGACCTGTTTTTTGGTCAGCCCTCACCCCCGACCCCTCTCCCAGAGGTAGAGGGGAGATAGTATTTTCTGTAATTCCCTCTCTCTTTGGGAGAGGGTTAGGGTGAGGGCCATGAGCATCTTCCTCCGCGTGCTCTTCCACATGCTCCACTTCCACCACCACTCGCTCTGACATTTTTTTTCGCCATGCTACAATGTGCTCCATGCCGATGGTTCGTTTGTTTATATAGGGTTTGAGACCATCAAGACCGTGTCCGGAGACTCCATATCCGATGGATTGTTTTTCTCCTCGGATACGCTCTTCGAAGGTGAGCGGTTTTGCTTTCTCGAGAGAAAATCTCAGATCTGCTGTGCCATGATCTCCGAGATCGAAGAGTCCGATCTGGCTTGTGGAGAGTTTTTTTTCATTTTCTTTCTGAACAGCACTCATTTTGGTGATCGAGGCTACGAGACTTGCACGGTCGCCAAGATTATCAAGGGCCCCGGAAAGTATCAGCGCCTCGAGAGCTTTTTTATTGATCACATCTCCACTATTGCGTTCTATAAATTCATAGATGGTCGTATACGGGGCTTTTTCACGGTTCCGACGAATGGAATCGATGGGACCATCTCAGAGTCCTTTGATCGCTTTGAGTCCAAAGCGGATATGTTTGCGGTCGATAAATGTAAAATGTTTCATCGATTCATTCACGTCTGGGGGGAGGATGTTGATCCCTTTGGATTTACATTCTCCGATTTCCATGGTGATACGCTCCATATCTTCTTCATCCGATACCATCAGCGCGGTCATGAACTCTGTTGGATAATACGCTTTGAGATAGGCAGTCTGATATGAGATCATAGAGTAACAGGCAGCATGTGATTTATTGAATGAATAGTCTGCTGCTGGCATGACCATCTTTT
>CALREC010000003.1 GCA_943355085.1 Candidatus Altimarinota bacterium | reverse complement strand
AATAGATGCTGGAGAAGAGCAGAAACTCGTAAATCCAAAAACGCCTCTGCATATTGTAGACCTGATACCAGATCTCTCCTCAGAGACTCTTATGGATTCTGCATCCACTGGACTGGTTTGACGTAAGAATATTGCATCTTTTTGACGTGGTGCATGAGAGGCATCTGTTACTATGAATACCTATCAAAAGATTACTCCTGATACACACGGCACAGATCCTATCATTATCTCTGTAGGTCGTACTATTTATACTGATAATGCTGGAGCAAGTATTGCCTATGTCATGGACTCAGAAACCACTGAAAAAACTCTAGATTTTGCAAAAGATACCAATTATGAATTTCTAAAAAATGCTAGTGTTCGTGTAAAGAGGGGAAATCTCTATCTTTTCAAAGAAGCACAGAGTGTACAAACCCTGGATATCGCACTCTTGAAAGGCATGCCAATACTCCCAGATACGCAAGTAGAACTAGCAAACCCAAATAGTAACATAACCTTTAATTATTTTGACGGTAGTTCTCGTGTTCTTGGTGGACCAGGAACCTATGAATACTATCCACTTGGTACAAGACAAGATCAATACCAAGTATCTATTTCGACGTCTAATGATTGGTATTATGCACGGCTTTCATCTCTCTATAAGGGTGTGACGAGTACAGTTGCTTCCCTCAACTTACTTTCTCCGCAAAAATCGGCAGATTCTGTGGGACCTCTTATTACCTATGGTGATGTTATTCGCATACCCGTGTACCAGAAGCAATTACGTAATCTGAATTCGTATATAGAAGACATTTCCTGAGTCGATAATATATGGTTTGATATGGATTTAACACAAGACAGTGATGGTGATGGAAATACGTCTAATGATCGAGATAGTCTCAATGCTTCGAATACATATGGTGTCAAGAAATGAGCTACGATCTACGATATAAGCTTCGGTTCATATGACACCCTATTCACAAAAAAAGTGCGTCTTTTTGCTGAGGATGGAAATGGTAACATCTCATCTAAGGATCTTACTCTGACGGTCTATCCACCAGTACCTGAAATACGTTCTATCTCCTGAGATACCATCTCCGGAGATTTGAATGAAGTGCTGGCAGGGGAGCCTGTAGATGTATTTCGTCTCAGAACTAAAACACTGACTCGCATTAAGACGGCCGATGAAGGTGCTACCTCAAAAACACAATCCAACGGTGAATTTACACTGCAGGCACGAGACGTGAGTGGTATTATTTTGACAAAATCTGGGAAAACTATTGCTACTATAGATGAGCGAACGGGAAAAATCGACCTCGATGATACTACATTTCAAGTAGCGGTTTCTGCAGCAAGCGAGGATAATCCTATGACTATTCAGGTACTCTCACCAGAAAATAAACTCGTATTTTCAGAGCGCATACAACGATGAAAACTCACAAATATGGAACAGGTATCAGATATAAACAATATTTCTGGAACCGGTATATTTATCGCTCCAAATAGTGGTTTTTCTTTCGTCAAGAATGATATATCGACTCCAGCCCTCCAGCAGGGTGGGTATATTGTCAACGCTGAATATAAAGCAATTGCTGGGATTTCAGTACAAGGTGATATCTATATTTTGGATCCTCAGTATCTTCTTTCTTATAGTTCAAGTGGACCATATATTCTTTTGAATCTTAAGACACAAGTAGGCGCTATGGCTGCAAGTATTCTTTATAAAATTAATTCTGAATATATTATAAAGTAACCCCATTTACATCCTATGTACCTTCTTGTAGATACTATTTCTATCTCAGCCACGTATATACTTTTCGATGATGAGAGAAAAATCGTGTGAGATGAAGTACTGGAGCTTCGAGGGAGAGAATCTGAACACTTTCTCATCTCTCTGCTCGAATTTCTGACAAAAAATAAACTCGAATTTCATAATCTCCTCTGAGTGATAGTTGTGAATGGACCAGGGAGCTTTACAGCCATGCGAATTATTACACTGACTCTCAACACCCTTTCTTTTGTACATCATATACCATTATATGGTATTGATTATTTTACCCTCGGACATGTCTCTGGGTGGGCATTTCCTATGGTTATTCGAGCCAACCGATGAGAGTATCTTGTTCGAAAAAATCAGGATACGCCTGATACCATCATTGCCATAGCAGATATTGAACCTGGTGTGTATTTTGGCATCGGTGATACAAATGATTTTACAAATACTCAAATTTCTGTACAATCCCATCTTCGCTACGATATATTTTGTAAAAATATGGTATTGAAGGATCCCACCGAGCGAATCGAGCCTTTCTATATTAAAAAACCAAATATTACTTAATTTCTTTACATGTCTCCTATTACTCATAGTCTTAATCTCAACGGATTGAAGGATACATTTCGTCCTCACGAAGAACTGAGACTTATTCTTAAGCGTCATTGGATAGTTTACCTCTACTTGGGATTCTATGCATTATTTTTACTTGTTTCTTCTGTCTTGCTTCTTGCATATCATTCTGCTATATTTCTTTTTATACCAGGTAGTGTTTTCTATCCATTTATTATCTTGTACTGGTGCACGTATCTTCTCTTTCTCTATATAATTTGGGCCAACAATGAACTCGATCTTTTTATCATAACGGATCAACGAATACGAGGAATAGAACAAATTTCTTTTCTTAATCGTACTATTTCTGAGTGTTCACTTGAAGATGTAAAAGAGGTAAATGCTCAAACAAAGTGACTCCTCGAAAATCTTCTCAATTTTGGTACCGTCTCTATGCATACGGCATCCGAAAACTCTAACTTTATTATGCAATTTGCACCATCTCCGATAGATAATGCGAGTATTATTCGTAATGTTATACAGGACAATAAGGCGAAGAAAAAAGAGCAACAAAGTATATAGGTCATTATCTTATAACATTATGTATTCATTATGTACGATCTTATCATCATTTGAGCTGGTTCTGCAGGACTTCCTGCCTGAATGTATGCCTCTCGGTACAAGTTAAAAAATTGTATTATCGGAACTATGCCCGGTTGAGCATTGGCCACTTCCCATAAAGTTGAAAATTATCCAGGTATACTTTCTGCTTCTGGCCGTGATATTATGGACCGATTTACTGAGCATGCAATTTCGGCTGGATCGGAGCTTATTCAGGATGAGGTGATCGGTGTTACGAAGGAAAAAGACATTTTTACGGTCAAAACAGCAAGCGGTAAAATACTTGAGTCAAAATTTATACTTTTGGCCATAGGAAATAAATATAAAAAACTCTGAGTTCCGGGTGAAGAAAAATTTCTCTGAGCCGGCGTATCATACTGTGCAACGTGTGATGGTATGTTTTTTCGGAATCGTAGTGTCGCACTTGTTTGATGATGAAATACAGCCATAACTGAAGCCCTGTATCTATCAGAAATATGTAAAGATGTGCATATTTTGGTGCGTGGAAAAGAATTTCGAGCCGAGACAATATGGATTGATCAGATACCAAAACATACAAATATTTATGTGCATTTTGAAACAACGGTTGCCTCTATAGAAGGAGGATTTTGAGTCGAGAAATTGATCTTGACTAACGGTTCAGAACTTGCTGTTGATGGTATATTCGTGGCAATTGGAAACGAACCAAATACCCGCATCATTGATGCGTTTGTGCCAGAGAAGGATAGTGTAGGATATGTGGTTGTAGATAAACGTCAACAAACGAGTATACCAGGTATTTATGCCGCGTGAGATATTACTACCGGATCAAATAAATTTCAGCAAACCATCATGAGCGCAGCTGAAGGATGTCTTGCTGCAAATAGTATCCATGAGGATGTACTCAGATCACAATAGTATTTTAATATCTTCCAATTTCACGATCCATATCACGATTAACATCTCGTTCTTTGAGAACCTGTTTTTTCTCGAATACTTTTCTACCTCGAGCCAGAGCGACCGATATTTTTATAAGATTCCCCTTACTGTACACCTCCGTTGGGATGAGAGAAAAACCCTTTTCTTTCATTTTCCCTATGAGGGAATCGATATCTTTTTTCTTGAGAAGTATTTCTCTGTCAGCCGTTGGATTGATCCCAAGCTTATAAGGAATATGTATGTAGGGTGAGACATGAAAACCCTTGAGTATTGGGCGTCCAGATGCAAGACTTACATAACTGCCTTTGAGATTACACTGCTTAGCACGTATACTTTTGACTTCTGATCATATGAGCTTGATTCATGCCTCAAAGCCTTGCACGATTTCATAATCGAACAAGGCTTTTTTATTGATATGGAGCGAAGAGGTTGGGGATTTCATAAGTGTGATTATTATTGAGGAGTATCCTCGGGGATTTATTTTCCAAAGTTTCTTTTGGCTCCCTTTAGTACATTAAGTGCTTTATAGAACTCTTGTTCTTGAAAATCTGGCCAGAGCGTATCGGTAAAATAGTATTCGCTGTATTCACTCTGGTAGAGAAAATATCCTGAGTGTCGAACATCACCACCGGTTCGTACGATCAGGTCTGGTGCTGGAAAACGTCCTGTTTCTAAAAAGGGAAGAAATGTATTTTCATCAAGAGTACTTACATCTCATCCTTCCTGCACGAATTTTTTTATACCTCGAATTATCTCATCCTGTCCTCCATAGCCGATAGCGAGTATAAAAGTCATTTTGGTCCCATTTTTTGATTTTTCTCGTGTATTATTGAGAACTCGTACGATATGTTCTGGAAGGATGTCGGGATTCCCAACCCAATCAAATCGAATGCTTTTTTCAATGAGCCTAGAAGTCAGATTCTCTACACAATCGAGGAGAATCTGAAAAAGATAGGTGAGCTCTTCTTGGCTTCGGTTTTCGATATTTTTTTTTGCAATGGCCCAGAAACTGCAGCACTCAATACCTTCATCGAAGCAGAGTTCTATCATTTCTTCCACGCGCATACGTCCTTCTTGGTGGCCCAGAAGGGTTTGGAGCATGTGTTGTTTCGCCCATCGACGATTGCCGTCCATGATAAAAGAAAGATGCATGGTGTGTATTCTTAAATGGTTAGTTTTTAATAGAGTCTAGATAACTTTGCAATAATATACTTGCGGCAATATCATCGATGTTTTCGCGAATATGTTTTGTTCCAAAGTGTCCCAGAGAACTTCGTGCTTCAAATGTCGTTAATCGTTCATCCCACTCTATATACGATATATCTTTCGGGAGTATATTGCTGAGTTTATCCCGAAAGATTCGAGTTCGAGTTGCCTGCTCCGAGAGAGTCCCATCCATATGATTGGCTATCCCAATAATAATTTGCTTTATACTCCGGTCTGCGATTATCCTTGGAAGGAGAGAAAAAGCTTCTTTTGTGGAGATGATAGAGAGAGGCAAGGCGATTCCCTCTACGCTGATAGCAAGTCCAATTTTCTTCGTCCCATAGTCGATGGCAAGATAATTGATCATAATTTTTAATGTTTTACTGCACGAATTTCGATGTGCATTTTTATATTCACATCGCTTCAGAGGTTGATTTTTATATCAGTCATACCTACATGCTTGAGTTTGTGCCCCTCGGGCAAAAGAACATGTTTTTTTTCTAATTGTACACTGAATTGTTTTTTAATTTTTTCTATGATTTCATGCTCTCAGAGTCCTCCAAAAATTTTTTCTTTACCTCCTGGAAGTTCAAAAGTCAGAGTTGTTCCATGAAGGCGTTCTCCAATTTCATGACGAGCTTCCACGAGCGTACTCTTGTTATCTTGTATTTTTTTCTTTTTCTCTGCTTCGCGTTTTATGAGTTCTGGAGTGGCAATTCGAGCGAGGCCCTTAGTAATCAAGAAATTTCTTGCATATGCATGGCTGACTTCGATAATCTCTCCTTCTTTTCCGACATTTGCGATGCGTTCTAAAAGTTGTACAGATACAGTATTGTTTGCCATAGGTAAGAGGGATTAGATGGTAGATAATTATACAACCTCTTTAGTTTCAAGTATGATTTTATACCCAAGAAGTTCAGATGTGAGATTTATATTCGCTCCACCCTTTCCAAGAACTTTCGCCTTTTCTTCTTCGGTTACAATACATCGAATGACTTTGTTTTCCTCGTCGATGGTGACTTTTTCGATCACTCCTGGTACCAGAGATTTTCGTACGAGTTCTTCTCGATTTTCGGTATAATTAATGATATCGATTTTTTCTCCGGCTATCTCGTCTACAACAGCACGAACACGAGCCCCTTTTGGTCCTATAAGACATCCTGCTGGATCGACTTCATCATACTCAGAAGCAACGATGATTTTTGTTTTAAATCCAGGAGTACGAGCAATGCTCACGATTTCGATGGTTCCATCTTCTAGTTCTGGGGCATTCATCTCAAAAAGTTTCACTATAAGATTGGTGTCTTTTCTGGTCAGTGTAACTTTTGGTCCAGAAAGCGTATCTTCTTCAAGTTTTGCAACAGATAGATAGATGCGTTGTCCGGGTATGTATTTATCCTTGGAAACTTGTTCGGATTTCGGGAGGACTACTTGGTTGCCATTGTAGTCCAGAAGTACACGATTTTTCTCTACCATCTCTACTTTAAGAGAGATAATCTCACCTTCTTTACCCTTGAATAAATTGAAGATTTTTTCTTTCTCGGTCTCTTGTATTTTTTGAATAATCACCTGACGTGCTGCCTGAGATGCTATACGTCCGAATCCTTCCTCGTCCTCAAGTACTTCATCGCTTACGTCAATCTCAATAGTATCTCCGATAGAGAAATTATCCGCATCATCTCCGAGATCCGCAAGCGTCATTTCTGTGTCTGGATTTTCAACTGTGGTAACAATTGTTTTTTCAACGGTAATTTCTATGGCTCCTGTTTCAAAATCAAGATGAACATTTACCATGCTGTCTTTGTTTCCAAAGTCTTTTCGATAGGCTGTTTTTATAGCAGACTCTATGATCTCTACAAGACGTTCACGTGGGATTTTTTTCTCTGCAGCAATTTGATTAATAGCGGTTTCTATTTTTCGTATATCGATCATAATGGGTAGGGATAATAGTATAAAGAATCTTTTGGTATAAAAAAAGAATCTGGAGGAAGATCCAAATTCTTTTTACTTCCCAGATACAAGACTTAGTATACAGGTATTTTTTATTTTATCAAATTTTTTTATGGAGTTATGGCTTTTGTTCCTGATAACGTATCACCAATGCCCTTAGTGCTTATATTTTTCTTAGTATTTTTTGTGATACTGTAATCGCGTCAGATTTCATAGTTTATAACTCCGGGTGCTATCTCTTGTATAGTCGGCTTTGCTGTATTGACCATGGTATCCTCGAGTATATTAGTTTTTCATGATTTTTGGATTTCTGTTCAGATCATGGTTCCAGAAAAAATAGCTATAATAGAAAGGGAAAAGACTATACCTATTCCAGCCATAATTTTATGTTTATTTTTTACAAGAAATCGTAATCCAGCACGACGCTCTTGGCTCAGATCTGTTTTGATTTCTTCAACATATGCAGGAGTGATTATTGTCGTCTCACGATTTCATATCTCGATCTGGCATCCATCTCATGTAATCGTGGACTCTTGTATGGCATGAACAGCCCCTGAGCTTTCTTCTTCTGCTACTACTATGATTGGAGTTGATTGCGTATCTATTTGCTGAGCTTGCGTTGTAATATTGGTATCTAATATGGAGCTATCTGTACCAATAATTTCTTTAAGGTCTAGTAAATCTTCATCAATATCATCTATTTTTCGGGTGTGAAGATTTGGAAAGAGTTCTTTTATAGGGGCAATATCGCTTTGTGTACTTATTTTTTCATCCGGTCATAACTCAGGAGTTGTAGCTATATCTCATAAAATAGATTCGGATGTCTGTATGTCATGTATATTTTTTTTCTCTGTGAGAATAGTTTTTGCATGATCAATGATTCACTCATTTTTTTCTTTTATTGCCACCTCTCCAATCGTCTGTGTTATTTTCTCTTGGTGTATTTGTGCTTCAATTTTTTCCATAGCAGCCTGCTCTATCTGTGCAACGGATAATCCGTCTTCAATATCCAATTCCTGAGAGGGTATGATTTCATCTTTCGGCACCTCTCATCTGAGCTTGCTTAGTGAAAATTTTGCTCCTGTACCTGGGAGTTTCGTATTGGGTAACGATTTTGGTGTTACCTCAATATTTTGAGGTTTCTCTTCGGTCATAGTAGCAGGTTGATAGGCGGTGGTATGCACAGACGGTGGAGTTATGTCTGGTGCTTTTTGTGAAGCAGAAATATTTTTGAGAGAGTTGAGATTGAGACCCATAAAAGTTGATATAAGGAATATGTGTTTTCAGTATAGCTGATAAATGCAGTTCTGTCAAAAAATGCAGTACTTTTTCTGTAGGCGGTATTATATATTGTGTATAGATGAGAAAATTCATAGAGGTAATTCTCATAAGAATCATATCTCTCTTGATTTTCTGGATATAAAAAGCAGGGATTTTGATAATACAGGAAAACTAAAAAATGGAAACGAAGGTTTTATTCGTTTCCATTTTTCGTAGGTCAGTTTAGGATATGTGGTATATATCTGTGTAAATATTAAAATTCAAGAGAAGAGTTCGTGAGTTCATAGAGAGTACCATCCATGCTTTTGAATTGTGTTTCACCAAGATTTAAAATTGCCTTGGTCTTTATCTTTTTGTATACAATAGTCACAATGGCTGTATTCTCCGCAAGATTTTTTGGTTTCTTAAAAAGTATAGTGATTGTAGTATTTCCAGGGACATTTGCATTTTTGATAACTTCTACTTCTTTATCTACTGAGAAAATATCACTCATGCTCAAACTATCTGGATCAAAGGCAAGTGGTATGATCATTCGAGAAACATTCTCGAGTCGAGAATTCGTTTGAATTTTGAGCATATCCGTTCCGGTACCCCCATTCACAATAGATAGGTCAGATTTTTCCCTATTCTCATTCGTTGTCGAATTAACCACAGAAGTCTGCAATCGAGCTCATATGTCTGTACCAAATAGAAAAGTATTAATAGAAAATGCAAACGCAAGACTTGCTACTATCATAATGGTATTTTTTTTCGAATTTTGTTTTTTATAATCTTGAAATAAATCTTTCATAGAAATATAAGCGTTGGAGATAAATACGCGTCCATTCTATATGATTAACGGGCATAAGTCAAATTTATAAGACTCTTTTTGTTTCATTGGGAATTTTGCCGTTTTCTCATACATTTTAGCATTAAACAAATTCCATAATAATCAAATTCTCACAAATCCCAAAGAAAAATGTGAAAAAAAGCAAAAAATCGAGGAGTTTTGCTCCTCATTTTTGCTCTTAGGCTTGTTTGAGTTGGTACATATTACGTCCGACACGTTCTATCTGTTGTTTGTTTTGGAGGTTCATATAAATAGTGCTTGTTTTCACTTTTCGGGTCTTGAGAACACGAGCGATGATATCTTCTGTGGAAAGAGGTGCCTTTGTTTTATGAAATATATCTATAATAACATCGAGCACTGTTCCTGGTTTGTAGCCCCATTCTTTCAATACATAAATACCACGGCCGATAAGCACAAATTCATTATTTCTAATAAGTTCATTGTGGATGGTTGCAATCTTTACAGGTTCCCCAAAACAGTTAGAGATTTTATTTGCCAGTTCGACAAAGTGAATAGGAGTTTTTTCCTTTTTGAATACATAGATAGCCTTGTCTTTTAGGGTCGATGGATTCAATATCTTCCACTTGGTAAGACCGATATATTTCTCCTCACCTTTAATAAGCTCATCAAATATATCTAGTATCCCATCTATAAGACATATCTCAATTTTTCCAAAAGTTGTCGTAAGATTTGCACGAATCATCTCATAAAGTGTTGTTGTTTCCATGATATCTCCCTTTTTTTTCAAGATTATCATGGCTTCTTTATGGATAGCTCCTATTAATTTTTTCTGAATATCTGGAGTATAGAAGTATGTCTTTGTGCCAATTTGCGGTTTACTTTTTTGTATATTAAAATCTGATTGAACAATGACCTCAAGGATCCCCTCATTGAGATTGTTTTCAATATGAATCTCTTCTATGATCGCTCTAATGAGTTTATCTCTGGTCATAAGACCTCCAGATATAGAGAGGATTTTTTCGGCAGTTTCCTGTATATATACTAGTGCGCTTGAACGAACAATGCGTCCAATTTTTTTGATACCAACGTCTTCTATCTGCCGAACTCTTTCCCTGGTTATGGCATATGTATTTCCAATGGCTTGCAGAGTTTCTTTTTCTGCGCTCAGACCTATGCGGCGGGTTATAACTGATTGTTCTTTGTCTGTAAGTCAAGCAAGAATAGCAAGAAAGCTATCTTGAATTTGCTTGGTCGAAAGAGTTGCTACCATACTTTTTAAAAATAGTAAAGTAAATAATTATTATCCTGTATAATTTTTTTTCCTGAAAAGTCAAGAAGAAAGGGATTTTTTACAAGGGAAGGGTCATGTTTTTTTTGTCTGGATCGTTCTTTTTGAGAATATCTTCATATTCTGCAAAGAGTGACTCTGTTGCTCCAGTATTTTCTACATACAGGGTATTTAAAAAATTTTGTTTCTACTCTCGATAGTATAAATATCCTCAGATAGCAATAAAAATAGAACCAATGAACTGGAATATGATACCATCACCGATAGTAATGTTTTTATAAAAAAGAAAAAAACCTCGAATAGAATTAAAAATAACAAGAGTCATGAGAAATAATGTGAATCATGATCCAATGATAATTGTATGATCGGAGAAAGTGAGATTTGCCTTTGTTTTGAGTTTTTCTTTGGAACCACCAGAAAGGAGCAAGAAACATAAAATAGTATTGATAGCGACAATGATATACCCGATATATCCCGTATGTATACTAAACGCATTACCATTAACAGCATTGTCTACGATAGAGAACCAGTTCAGAAAGAGTGATACGATAGAAAGGGCGATACCCACAGTTATGATCCTCAGGCTTCATGAGAGATGAAGAAAATTAAAACTTAATCTCGCAAGAAATGAGTGTATTTTATTTTTTAGTTTCCTGTTTTTCGAATTTGTTGTATAATCCATGGGTGATAAATAGATGTTAATTGGACTGATTATAGGAAAATCTCATTTTTGTAAAGAAAAATAAATAAATTACATATTTACCTTACTATATTTTAGTCTATGCAGCGAAAAGAACTCAAACAAAATACCTTTTTTATTCTCATGCTTCTGGTAAAAGATTTTTTTATTTCGCTCTTCCAAAGCATCCTGCTCTTTGTGAATAGTATTCTTTGAAGAAAAATTACTATTCTTCGGGAAAATAGGTTTCTCGATAGTATGAATTTCTTTTTGCATATTGGTCCAAAATCTTTTTGGAAAATGCCAACTGGTATTAAAATAGGAAGAAGTATAAGTACTTTTCTAAATTATATGCTACAAAAAGATACCACTTTCAAAGAGAACAAAAAAAGATAATTTTAATCTTTAAGTTTTTCAGGCAACATGCGCGAGGTGATGAAAAAAATTGGAATCTTGTTTTCGATCTCTTCTGTTTTCGATCGTTGATATACAGGGCATAAATGACAAACAAACAAGGCTTTTACACTCATCGAGATGATGGTTTCGATCACGGTATTTGCGGTTATCATAATAATGGCATTTGATGTAATGTGAAATATAGGCATACTCAGAACACAAGTATCGAGTCGGCTGGATCTGAATAGTGAGCTCTACGGAGCGATGGAAAAATTTGTCGATATCGTCAAAACGGGCGGAGATATAGACTATGAAGAGTACTGGAATAGAAAAGCCGTCGGAACCGCCACTCAATCCGGACACTATAGTATTTTTTCTGGATTCGGAAATTATGGAAGTGGAGTCATAATGGGTACGTGAGGATGTCTTACGGGATTTAATACCTATTCCGGATCTACTGTTTCAAAGTTCCAGAGATATTGACAGTATCGCCAGCAATTTATCGATTATAATGCAAATACAAATTATGATTCCGGATGACTCCTCGGAGATGAGGATGGGAATGGTAGTATTCGATGAGATGACGATGACGAAGATCTTGGAATGGGGCCATCTGCCTTTACTTGAGGTCTGGGCATGAAGGAGCTCTATCTGATAAAAAAGTGACAAAAATCAGAGCGAACCTATTTGAGATGGATATATAAAAATGATCCGAACGCACCATCAGGAGTGTTTTGTCAGACAGCAACAAGTAGTGGGTGTCTCTGAAATATCCAAGTCCTGAAGCTCATAGGACGAGATCTCTGACTTTCGCACACAGGAGTAGCTACATCATCCGGACGATATGATGGTATTATCGATACTTGGGAATGCCATCAGGACTATTACTGTACATGAGCCAATAACCTTCCTACCGGCTCGGATCTTGAGTGGGTGTCGATATTTCCAGAATGGGTGAATGTGAAAAATATAGATTTTTACCCCTATCCAGAAAAAGATTTTCGTTATGCCTGGAAAGAATCGGGTGAAAGTATCACTCTTAATCCGTATGTGAGAATCCGTATTACTCTTGGACTTGCCTGGGAGAAACGAAAAATTATCAAGGGGCCATCGGCGGATATGACCCTGACAACTACCGTAAACTTATCGAGATAAAATCTACACCCAGGAGTGGTCATATCTTTATTATTTCAATAAAATATCATGAAGCAAAACACAACTTGATCTGCTCTCATCATAAGTATCCTCATTACCGTCATTATAATCGTCATTGCGATATATTTGCTTGAAAAAATCATACCTTTTTCCCGAGATATCAAAGGAGTCGAGAATGGAAACGTCTCGTATTACAGAGCCAATACAGCCCTGAACGAAGCACTCCTCAGTATGTCAGGAAGCAATCCCGGATACGAGACGGGGAGTGTAGCATCTCTCTATACCGCAGGATCGGGCATGGTCTACACAGTAACCGCAAGCGGAACGGTGCTTCCTCAGCCTGGGCTCTGAAACAGTGAGTATGATGCGAATTGGAGTATACTCGGTCCAGGTAAACCGATTCAACTGGTACTTTCTACAAATTTAAATTGGGATACTCCCAATACTTATCTAAATTTCAGAGTGCCAGATCTTGATAAAATAGCAACTGAAACACTGACTGGAAGTCTTGGCAATTTAACTCCGATTATAAATTGGTCACTTTCGGCGAGTGGAGATACGCTTCAGGCGAGTGGCAGCCAGATTCTCGCAAATCTTCCAGTTGTAAGTAATGCCAGTAGCGGAACAGTTTTTTTTAATACCACAAAACTCTGACTCACTCTTTCATGAACTGCCAATAATTTCAGTGCTTTTTATAATGCTAAATGCAACAGTACTGAAAAGTGTACTCTCAAACTTTCCCTCATCAATCCACTCATCTTGACGAGTGGTGAAAAAGCTCCGTATCTCGAATATCAGGCACGTTTTAATGCTACTGTACCGCTCCAGACGGCAGTGGTGCAAACTCAGGGGTATGCGGGAGGATTTCGTAAAAATATCACTCGATTTATCCAACAGATGACGACCAATGAGGCCCTGGATTTTACGGT
>CALREC010000002.1 GCA_943355085.1 Candidatus Altimarinota bacterium | reverse complement strand
CAGAAGTGATACAGAGGGAGTATGGAAATCTCCGATTCATAAAAGATAGTTTCCCAAAATATGTAGTAAGTCTTGATGACATCACCCTTCCTGTTGATGATTATGGAATTGAGCATGTGCAGGCATGGAATATAGAGAAGATATTATAGCGAAAAAAGTGGCTTAAGGAAGTGGTGTTGAAATTGGGAGAGAGAAATACCTCTGAGTAGATCTCTATATTTCAAAAGACTACCCACTGATTCCCTCGACAAAAATGAGACCAACTGCAATAAACTTTTGACTTCCATTCCATTTCCCATATTATCCCCTCACGAGACGTATTTATTATTCTCTCTTATGAACCACATACAAAAACAATTTTCTTTTAGTTTCTTCTTTCGAATCTCCGAAGGACTGTTTTTGGTGTAATACTTACGAATTGCCAAACAAATCCTTCGATCACTCGGAGGTTTTTTTATTTTTTTACCTTTTTTTATTATGAACACTATTCCTTTAGGTATACAAGATGCAGACAGAAAATGGATAGAAAAAATCCAGAAAAAATTGCAAGATTCTCAGGTAACGGAGGAAAATCGAGCATATTATGCTCGTATCCTTCGAGTGCTCTCTATGGAGAATCTGATAGAGCGAAAAGGACATCCGATTCAGATGATCGTGGAATCTCTCACCACTTCACCATTTTTCTCGGGGTTT
The DNA here is from genome assembly GCA_943355085.1 of Candidatus Altimarinota bacterium. GTDB lineage: Bacteria > Patescibacteriota > Gracilibacteria > BD1-5 > UBA2023 > UBA1545. The sequence goes on along the minus strand of CALREC010000002.1, from coordinate 12,993 downwards.
TCACATGTACAAGTACCAGAAATCGTGTCTGAATGGGAAACATTTGACCTGTTTAATTTCCCAGAGGATCATGTAGCGAGACGTCCGAGTGATAGCTATTTTATCGAAAAATCGAACATTAAAAATGAAAGTATCCTCCTCCGGCCTCATACATCGGTTATGTGGTACTACCACCTGGTGGCAGATAAAGAAATTGAGAAACTCCATCATGAAGGCGAAATCAAGGTTCTCTCATCAGGGAAAGTCTATCGTGTCGATGAGCTCGATAAAACTCACCATGAATGCTTCCATCAGATCGATGGACTCCGGATAGTGGCTAAAGATCGTGAGATCATCGATCAAAATACTCTCAAAAATGTACTTTCTGCCACGATCACAGCACTCTTTGGGGCCTGAGTCCAATACCGATTCCACAGCGATAATTTCCCTTATACACTTGATAGCCTCGAGGTGGAAGTCGAGTATGAAGGTCGATGGATTGAAGTACTGGGGGCGGGAATTGTTCATCCAAGTGTACTGGAAAAACTTGGAATCGATCCCGAGAAGTACAATGGCTGGGCATTTGGATTTGGGATCGAGCGACTCGCGATGCCACTCAAAAAAGTGCCAGATATTCGTATATTTTGGAGCCAGGATCCACGAATTACTGCTCAGTGGGGTGATTTTAAGCCTTATAAAGAAGTGAGTAACTTTCCCCCAGTGTTCAAAGATATTTCTTTCATAGCGCCCAAGCGATCGTTTATACAAGATTTCAAAGAGATGGAAAAATCCTGAGAACTCGAGCTCACTCGGGACACGGAGTCGCATTTTTTTGCTATCACTAGTGCGATTCGTGATGTTTCAGGCGATCTCATCGAAGAGGTAAAAATCACCGGAATGTTTGAGGATGATGCTCGATTTGGCATAGAGAAGAAATCCATTACCATACGTATAACGTTTCGTTCACTCGAGCGAACTCTTACCAATGATGAAATCAACGTTATATATTTTGCTATTCGATCAAAATTAGAAAATGAACTAGGATATATACTGAGATAAAAAAAATTTTTATACCTGAAAATCTCATGCGTTGTATTGCTCGGTATCAAATTTAAAAAAATCTATACGTATCACAAACTCCCTTGCATGTTTATTGTCTCATAATCATGATGAAAAAATGGTCGCTATCTGGATCTTATGCCCATCGGATAAGATCCTTTGTCAAATAATACAAAAATCTTTTGCAGTTTCAAAAAACATCTGATACACTGAAAATAATCTAGATGTTATACATAAAAATAAAGATACAACCATGCAAAAATTCTTCCATAATCTCATAACTAATACCACGAGTCTCGTTTGATATATCGCGATTCTCATGTTTGTTGGGGCTTATTATGGCGGAGATAAGAGTTATGCGCTCGATCCTCTTGTGCTGAAGGGGAGTATTATGGAGAATCGTACCTCTATCACCTCATATGATACACCGCAGAAGTCTATTATTATCATGCTCGATGGTCGTCAGTATCGGGCTACTATTGGTGAAGAAATCATACAAGAACATCGATTTACCTATTAAAAGCTCTACGGCTTGTTTATGGATCGTAGGTAATTTTCTCGGAAAATTTTTGGAACAAAGTGCATCATGTCGAGCGAGGTAAATGTTTTCTTCGGAAGTCCTGCTATGATTATGTTACTTCCGAAAAGTCCTATGATGGTGTCATATGTCTGAGAAAATAATTTTTCTTTTTGCATCATTTTTGATTCGTCATATCCGATATAGGTACTCATATATTCCTTGTCATTCACCTTGTAGCTCTTTTTTGTTGGATGGAGAGTGCTTTTAAGGACTACGGGGATATTCGTATCATCAAAGAGATAAAAGTATTTCATCTCACCGAGTGGTGTTTTGATTATAAGTAAATCTTCTTTGAACATGATTCGAGAATAGTTGTCCAGAGAGAGAATATGTGCATCATCCAGAAATGTCCCAGTAGGTTTTAATATTCAAACAATACGCACTTTTTCTACTCCGAAGAAGTCATGCAGTTCATCACCCGCTCACTGTATAAGTCCTTCTTGTATCATCATCTGAGCTTCTGACCAACCGACGATCATGTTGTGTTGTGTAAGATCTGTATATCCATATCGCAACTCAAGTCCAGAAGGCATATTGTCTGTTCCAAAAAATACCTTTGGGAGTCCAAGTCCGTCAAATCCTATTTTTACAGGAGTATTGGTCATAAAAGATTGTATCTCCGAAAGGATGCGTGGATTATTGGTGACATATGAACGACCTGCTTCGGCAATATTTCCAAATTGGGCAAATTGCCAGAAGATCCCGATGAAAAATATGGTCATAAGAATAGGTGCTATCTTCCTTGAAAATATATTTTTATATCCAGGTCGAAAAGTGCCAAGAAGGAGTGAATTCATAACGACCGATACGGATGAAAGTGCCATCGCAAGTCCAGCAAGTTCTGGTTTTAAGATGAATCAGAGTGTCGAGAATACTCCTGCTGCTACAGGAATTCATAGGATATTATAAAAAAAGGCAAAGAACATATTCTGACGAATCTTTCCGACTGTTTGATGAGAGAGCTCTATAGATGTGAGAATATCTCGTAGATCATTTCGCATAATTATTATACCCCCTGATTCCAGTGCCACATCAGCACCGCTTCACATGGCTATACCAAGGTCAGCTTGTGCGAGAGCGGGGGAATCATTGATCCCATCTCCCACCATCGCAACTTTTTTCCCTGCTTGTTGAAGTTTTTTGACTTCGAGTGCTTTGTTTTCTGGAAGTACGTCTGACAGTATATGTTCAATACCGACTTTTTGTGCAATGGCATACGCGGTTCGTGCATTGTCTCCTGTTACCATATAGACCATGAGTCCGAGTTTTTTCATGCGAGCTATAGCCTCTAGAGATGTGGGTTTAATGGTATCTGCAACAGCTATGAAGCCAAGTAGTTCTTGCTCGTTTGCCAATAACATAACAGTTTTTCCTTCTGTTTCGAGATGTTCCATCTTGGATTGCATCTCGAGAGTGATATTATTTTCCTCAAGCAGAAGTCTTGTGCCGAGCAGATAGACTGTTCCATAAATCTTCCCACGAATTCATCTCCCTGGAATCGCTTCAAATCCTTCTACTGAAGGGGTTTGTATTTTCATCTCGAGTGCTTTTCAGACAATCGCTGCAGCAAGAGGATGCTCGGATTTTAGTTCGAGTGCTGCCGCGATAGAGAGAATCTCTGATTCTTTCGTATCCGCAAGAGAAATTATATTGGTTACTTTTGGTTTCCCTTCGGTAATAGTCCCCGTTTTATCCAGTACTATTGTATCGATCTGGCAGGCCATCTCGAGTGGTTCTCCTCATTTGATGAGTATACCGTATTCGGCTCACTTTCCTGTTCCGACCATTATGGCAGTTGGGGTCGCAAGTCAGAGAGCACAGGGGCAGGCTATAACAATAACAGCTGCAAAATATAAAAGCGCCGTTGCAAATGTCGAGTCGAGCACGGTGTACCAGATAACAAATGTGACAAGCGCTATCACGATAACCACTGGTACAAATATCGCAGCGACCGAATCGGCAAACCCTTGAATCCGAGCCTTAGATCCCTGAGCATCTTCTATGAGTGTGATGATGCGTGCAAGAGCCGTCTCAGTGCCTATACCCGTGACCCGGAATTCGAAGCTTCATACTCCATTCATGGTTCCAGCAAATACTTTTGATCCGACGACTTTTTCGACTGGCATACTTTCTCCTGTAAGCATGGATTCATTTATGCTCGAATATCCTGTGCAGATAATTCCATCGACAGGAATTTGATCACCAGGGTATATTATCACGATATCATTTTTTTGTACTTCCTGGGTTGAGATTTCTATGACAGTGTCATGCCGTCGGATATGGGCCATTTTTGGTGTCATATCTATAAGTCGTTCGATCGCTTCTGAGGTCTTTCCTTTTGCCCGGGCTTCTAGGTACTTTCCAAGAGATATGAACATGATGAGAAAGGCAGCTACTTCAAAATATATCCCAGGAACTTTCATGCCATTTACTCCGATGAGCGATCCGGTCTGTATGAAGTACACAGTATATGAATAAATACTATAAAGGTATGCTGTGAGGGTTCCAATGGTGATGAGTGAGTACATATTTGCGGTTCGCATCTTGAGTGCTGACCAGGCCCCCGAAAAATACTCCCGTCCGATGACGAGTAATACCGGTGTTGTGAGTAAAAAAGAGATTATAGCCATATAGGGCATGACGAATCTTTCGTATGAGGGAATTCGTACAAAATCAAATATCATGAAAAATGCCATCGGCAATGAAAGAATGAGAGATGAGACCACACGTGTGTGCCATTTTTTGACTTCATTTTTCCGCTGAGAATGTTTGCCACAGTTCAGAGAAGATTCTATGAATAGGGAAGCTGAGTACCCCGAGTTTGTTATATTTTGTTCAAGAATACGCTCATTGGTAACAATGGGATCAAAAGTCACTCGGGCTTTTTCAGACGCGAAGTTTACATATACCTCATGGACTCAGGGGATTTTTTTGAGGGACTTTTCTATCAGCAGTGCACAGCTTGTACAGTGCATTCCAGAGATTTCAAATGTAGATATTTTCATATATAGTGTGGTTAAAAAACCTTTTACTTCTCCTTCTTTGTTGCATCGATGATAATTTTCCCAGAATACATACCCATGCTACATGAAAAATTGATGGTTCCACTCGCTCCAGATATGAACTCAATTATATTTTCTCACAATTGTAATTGCTTTCGAACGCCGATAGATGGTGCTATGAGTTGGCTTGCGCATGAGTAGGGGTTATCTGCTTGTATTGTCCAACGAGTTTTCATGTTTGGTTTGATGTGAAAGATATTCGGACTATATCAACTATCTGACTCGGTCATGCGGATTTCTTGGACTTCATCGGATACAACTCCTGTGGATGGTACCACCTTTGTAGAACTTCCGAGATTCATAAGGGTATATCCATTGGAGATATTGAAGAGGGCCAAGAGAAGTACGAGTACTCCAGTAAATTTGAAGAACCGTTTGGCAAAAGTTCCTGAGAGGTACGAGGTAAGACCTCCGACCCCGAGCAGTCCTGGAGTTGTTCACAGGGCAAATGTCATCATAGTCAGTGCTCAGATTACGAAGCTTCCCGTGGTTATTGCATACGCTTGCATGACAAGAGTAAATCCACAAGGAAGAAAGAAGGTTAATGCGCCTGTGCTCATTGCAGCTATATGTTTTGATACACCTCCATTATTCGCAATATCGGCCCGAAAAAACTTCGGTAGAGTTATAGATATTCGCGATAATCGTGGAGAAATATCTGCAAGCTTTATACCGAGAACAAGCATAATAATTCCTGTGATACCAGTGAGTATTCCGATAAAAAAAGGCGAAAGAGATATAAAGGCTCCAAATATTCCCAGTAATCCACCAAATATCCCAAAGCCAATAATGCGACCGATATTAAAATATAAGTGTGGTTCGAATCTGTGCCATTTTGAAGCTTTTAGATGCTCCTCATTCCATCTAGCACTCACTGCAAGTGTGAGTCATCCGACCAAGGCCATGCAGCTCGATATACCAGCCGTCAATCCTACCAGAAATGCCACACCAAAAGTAGGAGATGAAATATGAGTCACATGATCCCAGGATAAACCATGCATAGTTCCTATCATATACAATACTCATATCCCCAGGATCATAAGAATATGATCTCCATACTTGCGGATATCTGCATGAAACCATGGAGGGGTAGTTTCTTTTCAGAGGGTATATCAATTTTCTCTGATGCGCGCTTCTATCTCTCTTTCATCGGGTATATTTTCACCATAAGAAATCTCCACGACGCCTTTTGATTGGCTTGCGTGTACTTTTTCGACATTTTTTATGTCTCTCATGGAGTGTTCTAGGAGGAGTTCACATGATTTACAATGCATTCCTGCAACATCGATAGTAAGTTTTTTCATGATTATTTTTTGTGAGAAATGTGAAATATATCCATAAGTTCTTGTATGAATTGCTCTTTTTCTTCTTGTTTTGGTGACATGAGCTTATGTGCCCCACAGGAGTTGAGGTGGCTTTCAAGCACGAGGCTTTTTGCGCTTTTCATGAGACCAAGCGAAGCGTTGAGTTGTTGAGCAATATCCATACAATATCGGTCATCTTGAACCATTTTCTCGATAGTCTCTAGGAGTCAACGAGTTTTTTTGAGATTGGTAAGAAGTTTTGCCTTATATGGCTCTATCATAGTTGTTAAGATCAGGAAATATACCTAGGGGGTAGGTTAATTATATTTGTTGGAAAGTCAATTAAAAATATTATGTTATTATAAAAAGCTTGATTTTATATAACTAATGTTTATATTATTCCAGTTATTTCATAACATGATCATGTATGATACAAAGAAAATATATAGAGGAAATCAAATTCTGGTTACAAAAAGAAAAGATTATCATTTTAAAATGAGCACGTCAGGTTGGAAAAACAACACTCATGAAAAAAATAGAGCAATATATACAACAAGAAAATTTATGAAAAACCCTCTTTCTCTTTGCTGACAAGATAGATAACCAGAATATCTTTTCAACACCAGATAATTTTCTAAATTATCTCAAATACAACTATAATTTTCCGAACGAATATATTTTCGTTTTTATAGATGAGTTTCAATTCATAAATAATGCAGGAACATTTCTCAAAAATATTTTTGACGAATACAAGGACAGGCTCCAGATAATTGTTTCTGGGTCTTCTAGTTTGGAGATTAGTAAAAATAGTGAATTTCTCACCGGAAGAGCCATCGATTTTTATATTGACCGGATCAGTTTTAGGGAGTTTTTCATATACCGTCATAATCTGACTCATATTCCAGTTTTTGAGATGAGCCAACATGATGAATTGAAGAGTTTTTATGCGCTTTTTAAGCAGAAATTAGAACATGATTTCATATCTTATCTGACATACGGATGATACCCAGAAATAGTCGTAAATAAAGAGAATAAATCGAAAGAGCTGATTCTTAGCCAGATAATAGAAACCTATATTCAAAAGGATATTATACATTTTCTGAAAATTGAAAATATTGGCGCATTTAATAATCTTATAAAACTCCTCGCATCCAATATTTGAAATCTGGTAAACATCAACGAGATTTCATCTACTCTCAATATCTCCGTACAAACGGTCAATAAATATCTTGATATCTTAGAATGAACTTTTGTCTTCTCGAGGATTTCTCCGTTTTTTAAAAACATACGGAAAGAGTTATCCAAAATGCCGAAGATATATATAGAGGATATATGAATAAAAAATTACTCCTTGCGGCAATTTGACTCGATAACGAAAAAAATAGACCTCTGATCAGAAGTAGAAAACTTCGTTTATAACGAACTCACGAAACAATTTGAGAAGAAACAAATCTATTTTTATAGAACCGTCTCAAAAGCCGAAATAGACTTCGTCATCGAAAAAAGTTTTGAGAAGTATATCTTAATAGAAGTAAAATATAGAAACAAGAAAATTCCAGTGCCTGTCATCATGCGGAATTTTGAGGAAAGCTATGGAAAGCACCAGAAAATTATTATCACGAAAGAGTATCTCTCTCAGGAAGATGATTTATATTATATCCCCGCTGTACTTCTGCCTTTTATGAAGATATAGAAGAAGTCCAGAATTTTCTATTTTTTATCTCGCATCATAAAAAGTCACCATTAATGGTGACTTTTTTCTGTGTGGTGATTATGGTGAGAAGTTTTGTCACCATCTCCATCGAAATGTTTTTTATTCTCTTTGTATGCATTGTACCAAATAGTTTCAACAAATATCTCGAGTACCGAGTTGAGGTGAGATATAAATACGAGAAGTATGCAAAAAAGAAGAGAGAGTACTGTTATCGAGAAAATCTGTAGCCAGGAGATCGTGACATAGGTCAAGAGTGCCGATATGATAAAAGGAAATACTATAAAAATAGTTGCCGTTACGAAGGTTCGTATGTACACGACCAAAAGTGTAAAGTAGAGGTGAAATGTTATAGAGAGATTACTCAGTGCCATGCCAACCGAAAGACTCAGTGCTTCCAGCGCCTTTTTGTGTTCAAATATTATAAAAAAACGAGCATAAGAAAACAATATATTTACAACAAACGCAAATCCTAAGTAGAGGGTCATAAGTATGGTTATGACGATGAAGTATTCTTTTCCAAATATCCTAAGGAGAAAAAGATAGAAGGTTATGATGGAGAGGAGTTTAAATATCGCGAGGGAGTTACTTAGTTCAAATATGGGCAGAAAATTCAGGAGACCGCGAGAGATTCCATATGATATCCGGCCTTTATTATCGGTGATATCCGGCCCTCGATCTTGTCTTTTTGCGATAAGAGAAACAAGTCCTCCTTCAGCAAGGGGGGTTATGAATATATAGAGTAGAATACTGATAATAAGGGCTGTGACAAACTCTGGAAAATATGAAGTATGAATCCACTCAATAATGAGAGCAAAAAACTGATCCTTGAGCTTAAAGATATATACGTATGCAAACGCGAGTTGATATAAAATAATACACCCGAGATAGATAGTCGAGAGAAGGGAAGGAAAGAAATTAAATTTCTTAAGGAAAGATGTCGTCATAACAAGTTCCCAAGCAGGACCGACTATAATTTCTCGGAGGATATGATCTTTTGAGGAGATGTCGGCAGGATGGTCGGGTGTGTGCAGATCCGATGTATCTTGCAATATCTTGTGGTCATCTATTTCGTCAGGTAGAGATGAGATATGTGGTGTTTCCATAGCTAGAAATTTATGATGGGGGTATGTTGTTTCATCCACTCCATGAATCATAGTAAAGATTTTCATGCGAATTGGATAGTAAATTGCTCTTTGAGATAGCTGTTTTCACCGAGATCATATATGGATGAAGAGTAGGGGAGTACTGGCGATATATTAAATTGTTTCAAGTTCTTGTCCACATATAGTGTATTGTATGGGCTGTAGAGAGGGGCAAATACGTTATCTTTTTTGAGAATCTCAAGAATCTGAGATTCTATAATTTTGAGAGAATCTGAGTTGAACTGACTCGATTTAAGTCGCTCAAGAAGTATATCAAGACCGATGTCTTTGAGTTTGGCAAAATTAAAGCCTTTTTCCGCCTGTCATGAGTGAAGGAACGGAAATATGTTATAATCAAAAAGTCCAAGGTTGATACCAGTCAAAATCATGGAATATTGTTTTTCTCCTTTTGATATAATTGTTTGGAGATCGTCGGTTGAGAGAGTTTTGATGACCACGTCTACTCCAAGGGTTTTTAGTCGGTTTGCAATCTCTGTTGCTAGATTTTTCATGTAAGGTACCTGCTGCGTGTACGCAAATGCTAGGGAAAATTTTTCAAGATTTTTATTGTAATAATAATTGCCATCGAGTGGCGCAATTTTCGCAAGAATATTTTGATTTTCATTTATTTTTTTCTCTTCCTGTGCAAGGTTGGATATTTTTTCTTTGAGTAAGCTTTCTGTATAGATTTTTTGCTGCTTTTCCCGTTCCTCATCTGTTGTTGCAAGAAAGATTGTCATGGTTTCTTTCGGTATCTTTTTACCTTGTACTTCAAATGCGAGAGTATAGGTATTTGCACCATTTTTCAGGGTTCATATCGCGACATTGGCACGATAATAAAATTTTCGATCTTTTGGGACAAATGTTCTTAATCGATAATCGTTGATAAATACCCCCGTGATTCCTGCCGGGGTATTTCCTGAGATGAGGAAATCTGACTCTTTTGTGACGAAATATTTTTTATTACTTGGACTTTCAAAATAGGTATACACCTCATCAGCTACTATTTTTGGTTCTGTCTTTACATCAGAAAATTGAGCAGAAAGAACCTCTTTTTTAAAATATCCCATATTTTTCAGAGTGGTTTCTATGTTTCATGTACCAGAGGTTATAGGTAGGATCGATTCATCGGTAAAAAATGGATTCTTGAGCAATCTCCCCGTCTCTTCATCGAGAGATGCAAAGCGTACTCCAGAGAGAGATCCAAGTATGATATTTCGAAGCTCCGGACCCAATTTTTCTACATTGAGAAACAGGGAAATATATTCTGGAAGGATAAATTTATACGTATGAAACCGCGGAGATGAAAATGTATCGATGCTGTTATGTGGGAATATTATATTGAGACTATCTTTGTTTGCTATGAGTTCATTCTTGTCGTCAAAAAAACGAAATATATACCGTCCAATATAGATATTTTTTTGTATATTTTTTCCATTTCTCACGAATGAAACTTTTTCATGATTCGTGGTATCATCAGTTTCCCGTTTTTCGAAAATATATGGTCCAGATGATACATTTTCACTTATAGAAAAGCTGTCTTTTTTAATCTTCTCAACAATATCCTTCCGTATGATTGGATAGAGCAACATATCAAGTACCAGTACATCGGCCTTTCCAGAAAATTGTATATACTCTCCCTGATCTTCTATAGTTATGCCTGATAATATTTTCTTTGCTGTTTTATTGAGATCGTCATGTTGAAACATCTGGTAAGTCGCCAGGATATCCTCTTTGGTAACGGGAGTTCCATCATTCCATCGTGCATCATTTTTGACATAACACTTAATCTCAGAAAAGTTTTTGCCGAGATTACAATTGGCAAGATCGCCCTCCATCTGTTTTGTGCTGACATTATACCGAAGGAGTGAACGAGAGACAAAACGCAGAAGATAATCTCAAAGAGGATCTGTCCCATATGTTGCAGGATTGAGGTTCGGTACTGAGCCTATTATGCCTATGTTAATCGTACCACCTTCTTCTGGTACACGCAGTGCATCTTCTGATACATAGAGAAAAACAAGATGAATACTTATCGTGAAAACAAAAAAAACAGACAGAAATAGAAAGTACTTCTTGATAGTTTGATATATAGACATGAGTCGATATTAGAAAATCTTTTTATGAAAGAAAGAAGTAGATAGTGGCATTTACGACAAATATTGCTCCAAGAACGATGGTTGCGATGTGAAGAGTTTTTTCTGCTCCACGCTTCTCGAACTTTCCAAAGTCATTGGACCCAGGTGCTATGGATAGTCCATTGCCCTTTGCTTGTACGAGGATCAGGAGTATCAGGAGGATGCTTACGACTATCTGAATGATAAAAAATATTTTAAGCATAAAAGATGTGATTACTATTATTTTTTAACTAAAGTGTTCGCGATTGTATTGAAAATAGTAAAAATTGCAACCGCAATTGCAAAAATCGCTATCCCATGTATCTCATAACTTACTCCATGTATCCCGATTGCCCGTATCACGGTTTCGAGGAGTTTCAGGATGATACCATTTATAACCAGTATAAAGAGCCCAAAAGTTACGAGCATAAAAGGAAATCCAAATATCTTGAGGATGGGCCGAACGATCACATTCAGAAGACCGAGCACGATACCACCAGCTGCATATAACTGCAATCCTCCTGTGGCAACCACTCATGTACCAGTCAGACTATCATACGGGAGAAAATACGCGATTCCAAAAAGGATGAGCGCATTCGCAAGGACGGATATAAGGATTTTCATAACACAAAAAATCAAAGAGTAGTACAGAGAGTATATCTTTTTTCTTTTTTTCGCAATTGTTTTGGATTTTTTTCCAAAAATGGATACTATGCACATGTTTGTTATTTGTTATCTCCCGAGATATGAAAAAGAGGATATTTATAAAATTATTAATAACTACTGTTCTGATTTGTATTTTTTCTGAAACACAACCAATATACGCTCGTTGTGACCCTACTATTGCACCTTGTTCAGTTGATTTTTTATGAGTTCCATTTGATTCTCCAAAAGCTACCAATCCAACGACAGTTACCACTCCAACGACAGTTACCACTCCAACGCCAGCTACTACTCCAACCCCAGCAGTTCAACCTATAGAACCTTCCTCGGTATCTACTGATAAAGATAAAGAAGCAACAGATGGATCTTCTAACGCTACAACCACTTCTACAAATGAAGCACAATCTACAAAACCTTCCTCGGCATTTACTGATGAAGAAGCGACATCAAGGATTGCGGACAAAAAAATGGATCCTCGTACAGGTAAAGATGTGGGGGATTTAAGTAGGGCGGAATTTGAGGCTCAAATATGACAATGAAATATTGATCGAGTAACATGAGCATGGACTGATAAAGCACTTGATGCATCTGCTCCAAAAGCAAAAAAATCTCCCTGAAGTCCTGATGACATGACCAGTGCGAGCTTTACTCTGAGTCCATGAAATCTGAGTCCTTCGAACAAGATATATAACCAGGGCACGGAGTCGAATTTTAAGACCATGCTTGCAAATATTGGAAGGTACCTTCTCATCGCAACCACTTCTATAGCAGTACTCTCTATCGTCATTGGTGGACTCATGATCTCGACCACGGGTCCGAGTGATCGTGCTGCCAAAGGGAAGACGATCATCGTGCTCAATATTGCCGCTATCATCATCGCGCTGTTTTCTTATTCTATTATCAGACTTGTATCATGGATCATCGCATAACTAGGTCCTCGCAAAAGGCGAACTTCGCATTCAAATCTCCGGTTCCTCATTCAATGTACAGTCGTACATCTCATTCCGGTCCTCGATTTTCATGACAAATTTCATCCTTTTTCAAGAACCCATGGAAGTTGCTATTATTGATAGCATTGTTTCTCTCTTCATTTTCTCTTGCTTATGCACTTCAAGATCTGGATTCGAATGGTATGCCAAAACCCGCAGCTCTCGGACTGCCATTTGAGTGAAGTAGTGATGCTACTACGCCGATCGTGAAGATTATCAAAGAAACGATCAAGTATGTTGGTTTATTGGCCATTCTTGCTATATCTTGGGGGGGGATTCAGTTTCTGACTTCTATCTGAAACGAGGAAAAAGTAAAGCATGCAAAACAAACGATTATTTACTCGCTGGTTGGGGTCATACTTTCGGTGGTTGCTTATACCATTA
>CALREC010000001.1 GCA_943355085.1 Candidatus Altimarinota bacterium | reverse complement strand
ACAAAGTCTCTAAATGCCGGCGCATCACTTGACCCAGGGCTTTACAGTTATGGTAATGGAATGTGATTTGGAACAGCAGGAGCATTTAAATTTATTGGAACTAGTGATGGAAATACAGAAGTAATGCGTATTACTGGTTCTGGTAACGTGGGGATCGGGACGACAGATCCAAGAAATAAATTGATGATAGTAGGAGGAAATAGTCTACCGAGTAATTCTGAAAATCCAGAAGCTTCAATACTTGTACGAAATGGAGGTAATAATTGGCTTGGTATAGGAAATTCCAATTCTGGTAACTGGATACAATCATCTCAACCAGGGATTGCTGGACCGGCGTTCAATCTTTTATTGAATCCACTTGGTGGGAATGTCGGTATCGGGACGGTGAGTCCAGGTCTTTATCAAGGCATACAATCAAAATTTGAAGTAAGTAATTCTAGTGGACATGGAATGATAAATGTAAATAGTGCGAGTGGAAGCGTGTCTTGAATAAATTTTTCTGAAAACTGAACTTCAAAATGGGGAATGTTTAGTTACAATTCATATGGTCCAGCGACTAATCGACTTGGCTTTATTTTTGGAAATACAGAACCCATGACTATTTTTCCAAATGGTAACGTCGGTATTGGGACGGCGAGTCCTGTGGGAACGTTAGATATTAGGTCACAAAATCGAAGCGCATTATTACTTTATTGAGCGAATGTATCGGAGGGTAGTGGTGGAGGTTATTTTGCTTTATGAAAAACAGGAGGAAATACATCTGGAATGATTGGTGTGTCAGGTTCACTATATGGTGATTCTACCGAAGATCTTCTTATTGCCAATCCAATTACTTCTGGCGTTATTCGCTTTGGTAACTGAGGTTGATATACAGAAAGAATGCGAATCGCCGGTTCTGGCAATGTTGGGATTGGAACGACGAGTCCTTGATACAAGCTAGATGTTCAAGGTGGTGGCGTTAATACTTCGGGCGTATATACAAATGTCTCGGATATTCGATTAAAACAAGACATTCATCCTTTGGAAAAATCACTCGATAAGATTCTGCAACTTCAGGGTGTTTCATACTACTGGAAAGATCAGTCCTTTGATTCTTCCAAACAAGTAGGACTTATAGCACAAGAAGTCGAGAAAGTATTCCCAGCACTTATTAAAACAGATAGCAAGGGGTTCAAATCTATGAACTACTCACAGCTAACTTCACCAATTATCAACGCCATTAAAGAGTTGTACGCACAATGGATGGAAGATAGCACAGAAATTCACAGAGAGATAGCTGTTATAAAAAAAGAGAATGCTCAGTTAATGCAGGAAAATTCAGAAATCAAAGCTCGATTGGACAAGATAGAACAATTGATGCAAAAATAAGTCAAAACATCTATAATACATGCTTGTGGGACTAAAGAGAGCGTATATCTATCTTGAATTTACATACTTTCTGCATTGCAATAAATAAATCGAGGTTTATGAGCCCTTACTCAAGACTCCCTAGTAAGCGGTGAGGTATGGTAAATTCCTTTTTGAGTTTTTGGGGTTTTTGGTATAATAATAAAAATTAATCTATAAATTTCATAATCTATGAACACAGCTTTTGCTATAGAGAAGAGGGTAAAATGACATACTCTGTCGGGTGTTGTGAATATTGGAAAACAGTACTCGAATGAATATGTGAAAATAATCGTGCTCTTTGATCAGAAAAAAGACTCACTCAATAGTGAGAGAAGCTCTGCAAGAAAAGCAAAAGAGAGCTATAAAAGCGTGGATGACTTATTTATCTCTGAACTCTGAAAAGATGTACACAATAAAGTTATCAACTAAATATAGGAGGGAGTTCAAGAAGCTTGAGAAGAATATTAAAGTTCTGAAAGAACTCTATTTTGTCATATCCAAGCTTCAAAAGTGAGAAAATTTGGATTCGAGCTATCACGATCACAAGCTTCAGTGAGAGTGGGAAGGTTGTAGAGAATGTCATGTATCACCTGATCTTCTCCTGGTATATGAAGTCTCAAAATGAGATCTCGTTCTCTATCTTCTCAGGGTGAATTCCCATAGTGAAATTTTTGGATAGTCTGGCAACGTCGGGATCGGGACAACGAGTCCCCAGGTATCACTTGAGGCTTGAACCTCTCCTGGGAATGGGCGTATT
This sequence comes from Candidatus Altimarinota bacterium, assembly GCA_943355085.1. Classification (GTDB taxonomy): domain Bacteria; phylum Patescibacteriota; class Gracilibacteria; order BD1-5; family UBA2023; genus UBA1545. The sequence goes on along the minus strand of CALREC010000001.1, from coordinate 12,951 downwards.
CGTAACCCCTGAATGCCATCTGGTGGAGGTGGATATTATATCTGTAAAGATGCCAATGGAGAGTTTAATTATGGCACATCTTGCTCTTCATCGGATCGTAGTTTGAAAAAGAATATAACAACTCTCACTGGCGCACTTGATAAGATTATCGCTATTCGCGGAGTTTCATTTGAATGGAAAGACTCCGAAAAATGGCGCGGGGAAGGTCAGAAAATAGGGATTATCGCCCAGGAAGTAGAATCAGAATATCCACAGGTCGTCTACAAAAATAATAAATGAATACGGTCGGTTGATTATGGAGGACTTTTTGCTCCTCTTATAGAGGCAGTGAAAGAATTGAAAAAAGAAAATCAAGATCTCAAATCTCTCATCTGTCTAGATCATCCGAGTGCGAGTATGTGTCAGTAATTGATAGAGATGTTGCAGTGCAACATCTGTACAAAACGCCGAAAATTTGTTTTTGATTTTTGGGGAAATTGAATATACTTTCAAAAGTTTAACTTTTTAACTTTTAAAATATGAATCAAACGCTTATAAAGCCTATCTGAAAAGGTCAGATTACTATCCCTTGAGCATGGAGAAAGACTTTATGAATTACGAAAGATACTTTTGTAATAGCAAAACTCACCTCAAACTGAGTTTTTATTCAAAATGCAAATCTCCATATGAAAGCAGATTCCCTAGACTCTGAAGAAAAAGCATTTGATGAGGCTGTGGTAAAAGCATTTAATAAGGCACATAGTGATGGGAAATTGGTCGAATTGGATGCACTACTTTCTCATGTATAAACATTATGAAAATAATATTAACCATATCCTTTCATAAAAATTTAAAGAAACTTTAATACAGCGAAGTTTCTTTATTAAAAGAGGTCTCAAAATATATTGACGGAGAACATTTTTATAAACTGGGATATTTGGACTGAATAGAAATATGCAAAGGATACATCGATTCTAATTTGACAAATGTTTGATAGCTTTTATTCTCTAAAAAATCCCTTGCGGCTTTTGAGCTCAACAAAGGGATTTTTACGTTTACAAATTTAACATTGGTGACGTCACGGAGAATCGAACTCCGATTGCGGGAATGAGAATCCCGCGTCCTAACCGTTAGACGATGACGCCGTATTTCCACCAGCCCCCTCTCCTTCTAGGAGAGGGTTGGAGTGAGGTTTTATTTCTTGAGATCAGTAGTGATACCCATACTTCGAGCAGAACCAGCAATGATCGACATTGCCATAGCTTCGTCGTTTGCATTGAGATCCACCATCTTAAGAGCAGCAATTTTCTTGAGCTGATCAAGAGTAAGATGGGCTACTTTATCCTTATGAGGGAGTTTTGATCCACTCTTGAGATTGAGTTCAGTCTTAATAAGATAAGTCATCGGTGGTTGTTTTGTATAGAAATCAAATGAACGATCCTCGTAGATATTTATGATAGTTGGAAGAACCATTCCCATTCTATCTCGAGTAGCTTCATTAAATTGTTTACAAAATTCTGCAATCTGAATTCCTGTAGGTCCAAGGGCGGTTCCGACTGGAGGAGCTGGATTTGCCATACCCGCCTTAAGTTGGAGCTTAACAATCTTTTTAGGTTTCTTTTTAGGTGCCATGATATGTGATTATTAATGATAGAGAAATGTAGCTCACCTATGGAGAAATAGGAGAGAAAGATTATATTTAATATAAGAAGCTTGAGCATTATAGGGAAATATAGAAAAAATCAACAAAAAAATAGATTTTTTGGAGAAAATGTGTATAAATGAATAAAGTAAGTGATACATTTCTTGTTGTTAACAAGCACCAAATCATCATTAAACAATTCTCTCATGGTCATAAAATCTACTAAAATCTCAGAAGCTCCAGAGTCTTCACGCGTTGTGGCTCCAGTAGAGCGAGAAAATGATATGGTGAATGAGAATATCCTCCGTCCCAAAACACTCAGTGAATACATCGGACAAGAATCGATCAAAAAACACCTGAATATCGCCATAAAATCAGCCCAAATTCGAAAAGTATCATTGGAACATATACTCTTGTATGGTCCTCCAGGACTTGGGAAAACAACACTTTCGGCTATTATCGCCTCGGAGATGCAATCGCATCTCAAGCAGACGAGTGGTCCGGCTATCGAGAAACAAGCCGATATTGTGTCTCTGCTCACAAGCCTACAAGAGGGAGATATACTTTTTATAGACGAGATTCATCGCCTCAGACCTCAGATCGAGGAGATTCTCTATAGCGCCATGGAAGATTTTGCCATCGATATCATGATTGGTACAGGGACAGGAGCCACATCGATTCGTATGGATATTCCAAAATTTACCCTTATCGGTGCGACTACGAAGCTTGCGAAGATTTCTGGTCCTCTTCGTGACCGGTTTGGAAATGTTCTCAAGCTTGATTTCTATGAGATTGCAGATCTTGCAGAGATTGTACGTCGATCTTTTCGTATACTCGGTATCTTGGTCGAGAAAAGTGAGATCTGGGAACTGGTTGCTCGTAAAAGCCGAGGCACCCCACGTATAGTAAATAGATTTGTCAAAACACTTCGTGATTATCAAATCGTCGGACACAACATAGACAGTCCTATCGAAGCAGAGAAGATATTTACGTCTCTGGGCATAGATGCTCTTGGTCTCGATGAACTCGATCGCAAACTCCTCCATATCCTTGCGTACAATTTTGCTGGGCGTACTGTTGGACTCCACACACTCGCCTCTATTGTATGAGAGGAGGAGGAAACCATCGAAGATGTAGTCGAGCCGTATCTTCTAAAAATCGGCTTTCTCGAACGCACTCCCCGAGGGCGAAAGCTTTCTGAGAGCGGTGAACGCTATATACGACTCGAAAAATAAACTCGTCCATTCTTTTTTTCTAAATGTAATTTCCCGAGATCTTTCTGGGTATAATTCCCCTTATCTCAGATAAAGCGAATAATCTCAGCAATTCATCATTCAGAAAGTCCAATAGTTCCAGCGTTTGCTTGTTCGTAGAGATATCGAATCACTTCTCGTTGGAGAAAGTACGATATAGTTTGAAAATCCTCTACAAGAAAAAGGGACTGTTCTTTTAGAAACATCAATACCTGAGCATCGAGAAAACCCACTAACTCTTTTGCATATGAGATAAATGATCCAAGATTATGGCGATATTCTGGATTAATGCGTTCAAAGAGGGGGATTATATTGAGGCGCACATGGTTGCGCAAATATGTATCGTCCGCATTGGTCGAGTCAATCGTATATGGGATGCTATTGATGGTAAGTTGTTGGATGATTTCAGTCTTGGTAATACCTAAAAGCGGCCGGAGTGTAGATTGATTTTGCTCAGGAATACCTGTGAGTCCATGCATTTTTGTACCTCGAATGAGGTTAAGTATGAGAGTTTCTATATTGTCATCGAGATGATGTGCTGTAAGTATATATTTTGCAGCATACTGTTTCATGATAGAAGCAAGAAAGGCATATCGCTCGATTCTGGCGGTTTCCTCGATTCATTTTTTGATCATTCTGGCGGTACTCGCGATATCTTGTTTGGTTGTTTCAAACACAAAATGATGAGTATGGCAATAATCTCGTAAAAATAGTTCATCCGCATCACTTTCGGCTCCTCGGAGTCCATGATTAAAGTGGGCTACAATCAGTTGTTCCTGTGCATGAATCTTTACAATCTCCGTCAAGAGATACATGCTGTCAGGTCATCATGAACATGCTATAACAAGGCGATCCTGAGAAGTGAGATTGTATTGAGAGAGAATTTTTTGAAGCATATACTTTATGTGTTACATTCTTTCTTTATTGAGTTTTTTTATAAATTCGAGAAAATGATCGTCAGGCGCTACCTTGTTGAGAATACTTTTTTTACATTTTACACATTCATGCTGAATCATATACCCTTTATTTTTACGATAATCTATATTTATAGGGGACATCTTTGCATGACAACTGGAAGCCCTGTCTCATGGGCTTAGATGATCTACATGCTGAGAGCAGAGACAAAATGGGCAATGATTTCTCGCCGAACCTTCAGGGTGACATGCAACAAACTGGTTACACCACTCACACTGAAAAGATTCATTATACATAGCAAATGACATATCTACACATGAGGGCTATTACTAAAACGTCGAGCAAATTTGGCGAGAAAACGAATCAGTTTCGACTCATTAAAAGGATGATTTTTCATAAGATCTGAGAGAGACTCTCCAGAGTTGTTAAGTACTATATAGTAGTCTCCTTCTCGTACCATCACATCAAAAAGTGCACCATATTGATCCCAGGTAAAAACTCATTCCCCATCGGAAAGTGCATTTTTTTTTATAATTCTACTCAAAAAAAGGTCTATATTGCCGATAACTCGATCACGCCAATTTTTGTCTGCCTGGGCTTGCTTTGAGTACTCTTGATGGTGTACTAATTCATATCATCATGGGAGCTTCCTGAGGATCAAAATCTCATCAAATAATAAGAAAGAAAATTCTTCAGTCAATTCCTGAAAAAAATTGCTTGTCTCTGTCGACAAATCTATGAGTGAGCACGATTGTATCGGTGAAGAGGGGTATTTTTTCTTAAAAAGAAATTCAAACATAGATTAACGAGTTTTAAAAAATCGAACCTCTTGTCATCATCGGCCTGTAGACGTTGTGTTTTCGCGAAGGATTTGACACACCTTATAGGGGTGAGGAATAAATCGTATCGTGCGAACTTCGTCTTTTTGTTGTTCCATAACCAAGTGTCCATATCAAAAAATACTTGCGAGAATTCCATGACACACCACGTCTATCTTCATGACTTTGCCAAGATCCATAATCTCTAAGTCTTCACGCAGCATCAGAGAACTATGTATAATAATAAACTTGTCTCGTACAATAATGACGAGATTATTGTAATAGCGTATGATTCAAAGTATGAGCTGGATAAAGCCATAATTGACCAATAAAAATATCACAGGGAAAAATACATACTTTACTATTTCCGATGTATCTTTCGCAAAATCTTCCTTATATATGACCAAGGAGGCAAAAAGCATGCCCGCAATCACAAGCAAAAAAAGAAATTTTGCAACCAGATAGAGGAAATATATAAAATGTTTCGTAACTATGGTATAGTTCTCTTCTGCCCAGATATTCATAGGTGGTAGCTATAAAAGAGTAAGAATAGTCGCAACAGATAAGAGAAATAAAATCACAAAAAGAATACGCACAATTATCTTTAATTTACGATCTATCATCCTCAGGCCATCCTCACCTACTGGCCAAAGTTTTTCTATATGACGAGCATGTATATAGTTGAGTCGTATCTCAAAAAATATAACAACACAGAAAAATACTATACTATAGATAGCAAGAATAAGTAATTGTGATTCATTCAATGGCATAATTTCTCGAGATAAAGAAGGAGATAAAATGTCAGCTTGTCTATATTATAGTGATATTAATATTTTTGCAATACATATTAATATATGATAGAATGCCCTGTAATTGTTTTACTCGCTCTCATATCTGACTTATGCCTATACAAACAGAAGAAGATTTTAAGAAAATGAAAGAAGTGCTTTTAAAAGAAAATACTTGATTTCATTCTACAAAATTTCAAGAGCTCGAGCGCTTCGTTCGTGAAGCTCTTCTAAAGCAGGATTCTGATACGGCACTCACCCTTATCACCAAAGGAGCCCTTTCGCTTGGGGGTTCTGATATACACTATGATATAAAGCCTTCGTCCATAGCCATTCGACTAAGAATCGATGGCAATCTTGTAACGATATTTGAACTGACCACTGCAGAATATAAACTTGTACTTGAGCGTCTCAAATATAAGTCAAATATGAAACTTAATCTGACACAAATTCCACAGGATGGAAAATATCGCATAGACGATAAGTGAGAGCGTATAGATGTGCGTGTCTCGACTCTACCGGTAAAACTTGGTGAAAATACTGTATGTCGTATACTCGACTCTACCAACTCGATACCACCACTGAGTGACCTCTGATTTATGTGGACATCGAAACGTCAAATCGAAAAAAGTACCGGGAAAAAGAATGGGATGATTCTTGTTACGGGTCCAACGGGAAGTGGTAAAACGACTACACTCTATTCGGTTCTTTCAACACTCAATACCTCTGAAAAAAAAGTGATTACACTCGAGGACCCAATCGAATATGAACTTGAGGGGGTTGTCCAATCGGAAGTAAATGAAAAAAATAACTATACCTACGCGAGTGGCCTCAAGGCACTCTTGCGCCAAGATCCAGACGTGATTATGATTGGAGAGATACGTGATCTCGAAACAGCAGATATTGCCGCTCAAGCTTCCCTGACTGGACACTTAGTACTCTCCACCCTTCATACTAAAAGTGCTTCAGAAACGATAGAACGCCTGACCAATATGTGACTCCCCTCCTACATATTAGCTTCGGCGATAGATATAATCATAGCACAGAGATTGGTAAGGAAAATATGTTCGCACTGTTCTGAATCATATGAAGCGACAACAGAAGAAACCGAAATCATCAAATGGATGATGCAAGATATCGGTATAGAGGCTGTATCCAAGGCCAAGAAAAATAGCTTTACTCTCCATCGAGGAAAAGGGTGTGAGCAGTGTGGATACTCAGGTTTTAAAGGTCGACTTGGTATCTACGAAGTACTTAACTTCTCGGACGAGATAAGGGGGCTCATTCGAACTGGGGCAAGTCCAGCAGAGATACTAGCAAAATGAAAAGAACAAGATCTCATGCTCATGAGAGAGGATGGTGTACTGAAAGCTATGAGAGGAAAAACAACACTTGAGGAATTGTTCAGTGTCATTGACTAGATTGATCCTTGATCCAAAATAATAAGCTGCATGGCTCGTTCATACCAGCATCTCAAAAATCGAGAAAAAACTGCAACAGAGAAATCCACATACATATAAATCCCCCGAATTCTCGGGGGATTTATATTCTGTACTACAGAGTAGTGTTTTATTCTTCGTCATCAAACTTGACTCCACGTTCTGCGCGAATCTTCTCAGTAAGTGCTGTTGGAACAGCAGAATAATGAGAGAACTCCATAACGTATGTCGCACGTCCTTGTGACATAGACCGGAGATCTGTTGAGTATCCAAACATTTCTCCAAGTGGAACATATGCCTTGATAATCTTTGCCATTCCTCGCTCGGTCATCTCTATGATTTGTCCTCGTTTTGAGTTGATACCTCCAAGTACATCTCCCATATATTCTTCCGGGGTGTTTACTTCTACAAGCATAACTGGCTCAAGGAGTGTTGGACGAGCCTTCTTTGCTGCCTCACGGAAACATTTTGATGCTGCCATCTTAAATGAAAGCTCATTCGAATCGACATCATGATACGAACCAAAGGTAAGAGTCGCTCGTACATCAACCACAGGATAACCAGCGATCATACCTCGAGACCAAGCATCCCGAAGACCTTTCTCAACTCCTGGGATATATTCCTTTGGAATCGTTCCTCCGACTACCTTGTTGATAAATACATTTTCTTCCTTGAACTCTGGATCGGCCTTTCGTTCGTCTGATGTAATTGGATCAAAAGTGATAATAACATGTCCATATTGTCCACGACCTCCCGTTTGTTTCTGGTGCTTGAACTCAGCGTCTACTACTTTTTGAGTAATAGTTTCTCGGTACGCTACCTGAGGAGCTCCGACATTGGACTCAACTTTAAACTCACGCTTCATACGATCAACGATAATCTCAAGATGCAGTTCTCCCATTCCGGATATGATAGTCTGATTGGTTTCAGGATTGGACGTTACTCGGAAAGAAGGATCTTCCTCGGCAAGTTTTGAGAGGGCCATACCCATTCGCTCCTGATCAGCCTTGGTCTTTGGCTCTACTGAGATAGAGATAACCGGTTCTGGGAAAGTCATTCGCTCAAGAACTACTGGCTTATCTACCTCACAAAGAGTGTCTCCTGTTTTAGTATCCTTAAGTCCGATAACAGCTCCGATATTTCCAGCAGGAATCTCTTCAATTTCTTGACGATTATTTGCGTGCATCTGCAATAAACGACCGATACGCTCTTTTTGTCCAGAAATCGGATTGTATACATACGAACCAGATTTCAGAGTTCCAGAGTATACGCGCACGAATGTGATTCGACCGACAAATGGATCAGTTGCGATCTTGAACGCAAGAGCCGTAAGAGGCTCATCTTTATTTTGCTTATAGGTAATTTTCTTTTCGATATCATCCTCGTCAGAACCAGTAATAGTTCCTGCGTTTACATCCAATGGAGATGGAAGATAGTCTACAACGGCATCAAGCACCAATTGAACCCCTTTATTCATAAGGGAAGATCCACACATGAGTGGATAGATAGAACTCGTAATAGTTCCAAGTCGGAGCCCTTTTTTGATCTGTTCTGTCGTAAGTGTTTCAGATTCCATATATACCTCCATAAGCTCATCTGATTGTTCAGCAGCTTTCTCGATAACATCGAGACGCATAGTCTGTGCCTTTTCGAGATACTGTGCTGGTATCTCTGCTTCTACAACCTTTTCTCCCATCTTTCCTTCGAAAGTATAAGATTTCATAGCCACAAGGTCTATAATACCAACGAACTCAGCCTCCTCGCCCATAGGCATCTGGATAGCGATAACTTTATTTCCAGAAAGACGTTTCTTGATAGAATCATATGTCATCTGAAAAGATGCACCAGTCTTATCCATCTTGTTCGCAAATGCGATTCGAGGAACTCCATACTTATCAGCCTGTTTCCAAACAGTTTCAGACTGAGGCTCAACCCCCTGAGATGCATCAAATACAGCAACTCCTCCGTCAAGTACGCGCATAGAGCGTTCTACTTCGATCGTGAAATCCACGTGACCTGGAGTATCGATAAGATTGAACTGAGTTCCTTTCCATTCACAGGTTGTGGCAGCGGAAGTAATAGTAATACCTCGTTCTTGTTCTTGTGCCATCCAGTCCATTGTCGCAGCTCCTTCATGAACCTCTCAGATCTTGTGAGTCTTTCCAGTATAGAAAAGAACACGCTCAGAAGTGGTAGTTTTTCCCGCATCGATATGCGCGATAATACCAATATTACGAATATTTTTAAGGTCGGTTGCAATTGCCATAGATATACATATAGTTAAGAAAATTAGAAAAAATATTCTTTTTTCAAAGAATTTCCGGGAATTGTATGGGAAACGCTAGTTTAGTCAAATTTAATTGGCTCTTTTCGTAAAGAGCTCATATTTTTTTGACACAGACGAATATATGCGATACACTATGCACAAGTTCACATAACTTTCTTTTTTTATGACCACACTTGTTTCATATACATTACACATCCTCAAAAAATGAGCCTTCTATAGGAATTTTTTGATGGGATGTCTTGTCTTTTTAAGTCTGGGATTTACACTCTCGTATGCACTCGATGTTATAAGTAGTTCCATAAAGAACCAATCTGCAACATCTCCCGGATCATATAATAGCGAGATTTCGTTCTTGACTGGGGCAGCTTCGTATATCAATAAAAATAATGATAGTGATATCATAGAAAATTACTTTACTGGAGCTTATTATGACAGCCAATTTGAATTCTTCCAGCTCAATTGGAGTACGGATACTACAAAAAATGTTCGAATCATAGGGACGACTGGCAAATGTAGCTCAGGCTATGGATATAAGCTCGGGTGATTCGCATATAATGATCAAGCTGGCTTTGTCCGCTTTGACTTCAGTGATTCCCTATATGTATACTACTGTCAATCAGATAAAAAACTGCATGGCTATGCCTACAGTGAACACATAGGATTTCAGAACTTTGAATGAATTGGTTTCGAGATAGATGCGCTCTCCCTGAGCACGAGTGCTCCTCAAACTACAGGCACACCTCAGAGCCCAAGCACACCTCAGAGCCCAAGCACAGGAGTGACAAGTACCATTTTTACCAATGATACGAGCCTCATACTCACTCCGACAACATCGACATCGACATCGAGTTCTCTGCCAGAAGATAGCACGATTCAATGAAAATGATTGGCAAAAAAGGAATGACAAGAGATATTTTTTTCCATCATAAAATAATATCTCTATTTGGCAAGCATATAAGACTTGTCTTTTATGAGAAAAAATCTATACTCTTTGAACTTTATTTATAACTTTTTAATGATCATGAATTTCCCTGCTCCAAACTGGAAAAGCGTTGCCCTTACTTTCTGGGTTATCTTCTCATTTGCCTATATCTCTTATAATATATTTGATAACTTCCGAAATGGAGTCCTCCAAAATGCATATGTTGCAGGACAAAACAATACGGTTGCAAGTCTCATAGAACAGGCCTCCAATAAAGAATGTAAGCCATTCAATGTATATGCCTGAGATAAAAAAGTTGATCTCATCAATGTGGCATGTCTCCAACAACCACAAAAAGAAACACCAGTTCCTACAGCTCCACAGAAGTAAAAAAATAGTCCCAAGTTACTTGGGACTATTTTTTTATAAATTCCTTGATACCTCATTTTATAATCTGTCGTGGCTTGCCCATGCTTACATCGCTCTTTTCTACGATAAAGAGGCGAGAGTATACAGGACCTATATATGTAACAGGATCAACGACGTCACCATGTTTATTGATATATCTATAGGGCTCATTGGTACTACCACTCAAGGCACGGAACATTTTTGTTTCAACATCTTTTTGGATATAAAATATATCTTTGTCTCAAAAAGCAGTCGTATCAATATTTCTCACAATATTTTCTGCGTTCGATTGGAGTATGGTCATGAAATTATTACTATCATAGTCAGCTTCTATTGCACGGCTTTGTATAAGGATCATAGTAATACCGCTTATCGCTATACCGAGTATCACTACCCCGACGATTATGGAAACAAGAGTCTCTCCATTTTTTGTGTTTGAAAAATTATACATAATATATATACTTTATGAAAGCTGGTATCCAGTATATAGAAAATTACTAAAAAATAAAATGAAAAATATATCTCAAGACCATAATCGTGGTTTTACCCTTATCGAAATAATCATAGCGGTTACTATCTCTACGATTATCATGGGAGGAGTTTTAGTATTTCTGATCCAGATACAAAAAGACATCACCACCTCCAAGCAGTCAACAAGAGTACGCACGAGTATGACTGACTTCATCGGCACCATGAACAATTTTAAGAAGATCTATCCAGAAACAACCATCATCTCTACAGCAAGTGGTACATATAATGTAGGACTCTTAACAAATCCAAAAAAAACCTCAGGCATATTACTCTGAGTTGTAGATCAAAAAGAGGGAAATGTATCAAAACTCACTGCCGACAAAAGTACCTATGGAAAAAAAGTTATCGCATACCAGAAACTAAATGCTACACAGATTTGAGCATTGACACCGGCAAATACATATGATATACTCTTTCAAGATGCTGGACTCTTTCCAGAGCTCCTAGCTACCAATTTTACAATCAGCAAATACAATACTGGTGCTATCTTTGAATATACCATGGATATCGAGGCCCCTTATCATGAAGCACTTTCTTGACGCGCACGGGACTCGCTCGACCTCGATGTAGCAACATTTTCATTTACTCTTGATTTTTAGTATATGGTCAATAAAAACGGAAGTGTATTTTTGTATGCCATGATGCTGAGTTTTTTTGCTGTCATAGCAGGGTACATCGTAGTACTCAAGATGGATGTGCTCACAGAAAATGTTGATATACAGGTCCACGACAGCAAGCTCCACTCGAACATCACCGAGAAAGCAACTCTTGCGATAGCCTATAACACACTCGTCAATACTGATGGGAGCGGATTTACCAATACCATAGCATGTCCCTCTGTGACATTGAGCGGAACCACCGGTGGGGGTAAAAACACCATCCCTACCAGTCATTATTTTCAGGGGGGTGTTTTTGTCTGCTCTGGATCGACCGCAGTCCCACAGGGCAACCTTATACTCTCCTACTCTGCCTCGGGCAATACCTTTACCACTGGATCATACCTCTCTTCTGAGATTTCACTCCTCCCGCTCAATAGTACAGGGGCACGAAGTGGGAGATTCACAGATTCTTTTCAAACCGATATCTCATTTACCACGACCGATACCTGGTCTCAGATCGATCTCAATGGAGATAGTGATGATTTTCAGCCATATTCCGATACGAACACAAAATATCCAAATGATGGATACAGAGATAACGATGATATGGGACGAAAAAACATATACGGATATGTGAAAAAAGATACCGGATGGTATAGTGTATTCTCCATGAATACCCCTCTCGTCAAGTACATTGCGAGCAATGCATATAACACATGATCTGGATGAGTACTTCCTGGATGAGCACTTCCTGGAAATACCCAGTCCGGCTATCTCTATGTTGATATTGACCAGTCGTACACCCTCAAAATCATGGAGTTTAACAAAAAGCAGTTTGATAGTATCGGCGTACTCGAACTCGAGCCTCGTGAAAACACCATAAGCACCTGACCCAATGGAGCTATCTGATGGGTTATGCAAGACATGAGCATATCAGGAACAACGGACATAGGATCGAGAAAAGTATTTGATCTCAAAAATAAAGATTATGCTATTTTTCTCTCATTTTCCGGGAATGATTCGAACAAAGGAGTAGACTTCCTCAAATACAAAATATCCATGCAAGATGAGCAAGGTACGGATATATATATAGTACCGATAAATGACTGGGAACGTGGAACTATGAAGTATTTTGGGAATGATATTATCATAGACAGCGATGGTGATTATCGCTATAAGCAATTTGAAGTATTACAAAATAATACGATTCGTCCTTTTATCATCAATGGATGTACGTTTGGAAGTGGAACGCTCTTTGGAAGCGGAAGCACAACAGGAACTGGAACGAGCTGTTTCTTTCAATAGCATGCCCCTTCACCCCTCAGGCCAGGGCTGTTGATTTCTAAATAATCGTCATCTTTTCAACCTCA